>NZ_UWOA01000003.1:0-140171 GCF_900604305.1 Mycobacterium sp. P7213 | reverse complement strand
CCCGAGCCCGCACCGTGGTGGGCTCCGCAGGCACCCGAGGCTCCGGCTCCTGAGGAAGGCGCCGCACCGGCGGCTCCCGCAGGCTGGATGCCCCCGGCTCCCGAGGCTCCGGCACCCGAAGCACCGGCACCCGAGGCCCCGGCCCCGATCGCCGAGGACCTGCCGCCCGCTCCCGAGGCTCCCGCTCCGGAGGCCCCCGCACCGGAGGCCCCGGCACCCGAGGCCCCGGCCCCGATCGCCGAAGATGTCCCGCCGCCGGCCCCCGAGGCCCCGTGGTGGAACCCGGAGGCTCCGGCGCCCGAGGCCCCGGCGCCCGGCGACGAGGTCGCTCCGGCTCCCGGCCAGGACGGCAACCGCCAGGAAGCTGTCTCGGTCGGCTTCCACCAGCAGCTGTGGCAGGCCGTTCGGTCGGAGAACATCAGCGGCAACGACGCGCTGGACGCGTTCGCGCTGCAGCCCAGCCGGGTTATGTAGTCACAAGTTCGTACAAAAAGCGGGGGCCGGATAACCGGCCCCCGCTTTTTGTGTTCACACGATCAGGCCGAGCCGACCCACTCCTCGGTGTCGTCGGCGAAGAACTGGTGCTTCCATACCGGCAGCCGCGCCTTGATGGTGTCCACCAGCAACGCGCAGGCCTCGAAGGCTTCTCGGCGGTGATCGGCCGCCACGGCGGCCACCAGGGCGGCGTCACCGATGTGCAGCGCGCCGACCCGGTGGCTGGCGGCCAGCGCACGGACCCCTGCGGCCTGCGCGGCAACCTCGGCCAGCACTTCGGCCATCACCTGCTGCGCCGACGGGTGCGCGGAGTACTCCAGCCGGGTCACCTGCTGGCCGTGGTCGTGGTCGCGGATCATGCCGACGAATCCGACGATCGCCCCCGCGGCCCGGTGGCCTACCAGCTCCTCGTGTTCGGACAGCACGATGGGTTGCTCGGTGATCGCGGCCCGCAGAACCACCGCGGCGGAGGCGGTCATCGGTGGTCTCCGCCGGCGAGCTGGTCCAAGGCGTGATCCAGGACGTCGGCAAGCACGCCAAGCCCGTCACGCACCCCGCCGGACGACCCGGGCAGGTTGACCACCAGGCTGCGGCCGGCCACCCCGCACAGGCCACGAGACAGCACCGAGGTCGGCACCTTCGGCAGCCCGGACCGGCGAATCGCATCGGCGAGGCCGGGGATCTCGTAATCGAGCACCGTACGCGTCTGCGCCGGGGTGTCGTCCGTCGGTGAAATACCGGTTCCCCCGGAGGTGATGATCACGTCCGTCCCGTCGGCCACCGCGGCGCGCAGAGCGGCGCCGACCGGCTCGCCGTCCGGCACGACCTCCGGCTGCACGTCGGCGAAGCCGCGCTGCACCAGCCAGTCGGCGATGACCGGCCCGGTGCGGTCGGTGTACTCCCCGACCGATGCTCGGGTGGACGCGATGATGACGCGGGCGGTCCGGGCGCTCACGAGCGCTCCCAGGCGCCGGTACGGCCGCCGTCCTTGCTCAGCACCCGGATGTTGTCGATGACGGCGGCGCGGTCGACGGCCTTGATCATGTCGTAGAGGGTCAGGGCCGCCACGCTGACCGCGGTCAGTGCTTCCATCTCCACACCGGTGCGGTCCGTGGTGCGTACCGAGGCGGTGATGTCGATCTGTGACTCGCCGATGGTGAAGTCCACGTCGACGCCGGTCAGAGCCAGTTGGTGGCAGAGCGGAATCAGATCGCTGGTGCGTTTGGCGGCCATGATGCCCGCCACCCGGGCGGTGGCCAACGCGTCGCCCTTGGGCAGTCCGCCGGCCGAGATCAGCTGGATCACTTCGGCGGTGGTGCGCAGCACCCCGCCGGCGACCGCAACACGCTTGGTGGTCGCCTTGGCGCTGACGTCGACCATGTGGGCCGCACCCCGGTCGTCGAGATGTGAGAGCGGCCCGGTCATAGCGTCACCGCTACCGGTTGACGACGGTGACCGGATGCAGGTAGGGCAGCTCCTCGGACGGCAGCGGGAACACGAGGTCCCCGAACGGCGACAGTGCGCCAGTCCGATCGGTGCGCAGCTCGCTGACGGCCGGTTCGCCGTCGGTCTTCGGCCAACCGTTGTCGACGTACCGGTTCTTGTTGTCCTGGTTTCCAGCCACGGCACCATTCTGACAGGTCGCGATCGACGACGTTCACCGGTTGGGCCTTACGCTGGTCGTCGATGACCGAACGCGCCCGGGGTGTCCCACTGGGGTCGTGGCTGGCCGAGCTGCCCGACGAGGATCTGATCCGGCTTCTGAAGCTACGGCCCGACCTCGCCCAACCCCCGCCGGGCAGTATCGCCGCCCTGGCCGCGCGGGCCCAGGCTCGCCAGTCGGTTCGGGCTGCCACCGATGAGCTGGATTTTCTGCGGCTTGCCCTCCTCGATGCGCTGCTGGAATTGCATGCCGACGGCACCGGTGTGCCGGTCGCCGATCTGCTGGCCCTGATCGGCGCGCGCGCCCCCGCCGACGCGGTGGCCGAGGCACTGGCCGACCTGATCGAGCGGGGGCTGTGTTGGGGTTCGACAGAACCGAACGGAGTGTTGCGCGTGGTCGCCGAGGCGGGCGCGGGCCTGCCCTGGCATCCGGGTCAGGTGACCCGGGAAGAACCGGCGCAGGACGATGCGCACTTCGCTGCACTGCACGGCGCCGTCGACGATCTGGACGCACCGCAACGTGACCTGCTGGACAAGTTGCTGACCGGCTCCCCGATCGGGCGCACCCGCGACGCTGCCCCCGACGCACCCCCGGAGCGTCCGGTGCCCCGGCTGCTGGCGGCCGGACTGCTGCGCCGCATCGACGACGAGACGGTGATCCTGCCGCGGCTCGTCGGGCAGATCCTGCGGGGCGAACAGCCGGGCCCGGTCGCGTTGCACGCGCCCGACCCTGTGGTGTCGCAGACCACCGCGGCCGATGTCGACGCGGCGGCGGCCGGCTCGGTGATCGACGTGTTGCGTGAACTCGACGTGATCCTGGCCAATCTGGGCGAAACGCCGGTGCCGGAGCTGCGCAGCGGCGGGCTGGGCGTGCGCGAGGTCAAGCGACTGGCCAAGACCACCGGGGTCGACGAGATCCGGCTGGGCCTGTTACTGGAGGTCGCGGCGACCGCCCGCCTGATCGCGGCCGACTTTCCCGATCCGGCGCGCGTCGATCAACGAGACTGGCCCGACGCCGACGGCCCGTACTGGGCGCCGACGGTGCTCGCCGACCGGTTCGCCGAGCAGTCCACCGCCCAGCGCTGGCATCTGCTGGCCGCCACCTGGCTGGATCTGCCGGCCCGGCCGGGTCTGATCGGCAGCCGCGGCGCCGACGGCAAACCCCGGGCCGCGCTGTCCACCCCGCTGTTCTCCACCGCCGCCCCGCTGGATCGCCGGCTGCTGCTGGGCATGCTCGCCGAGCTGCCCGCGGGCGCCGGGGTTGACGCGGTGACCGCGTCGCAGGCGCTGATCTGGCGCCGGCCGCGTTGGGCCAGCCGGCTGCAGCCCGGCCCGGTGGGCGAGCTGCTCGACGAGGCGCACGCGCTGGGTGTGCTGGGCCGCGGCGCGCTGAGCTCTCCGGGACGGATCCTGCTGGCCGCCGGCGCCGACGGCGCTACGTCCGACGCCGATGATGCCGCCGCGGTGGCCGCCATGGCCAAGGCGTTGCCCGAGCCGATCGACCACTTCTTGGTGCAGGCCGACCTGACCGTGGTGGTGCCGGGCCCGCTGAAACGTGATCTCGCCGAGGAGTTGGCCGTCGTCGCGACCGTGGAATCGGCCGGCGCCGCAATGGTCTACCGGGTCTCCGAACAGACCATCCGGTCCGCCTTGGACGTGGGCCGCACCGGTGCCGGGCTGCGGGCGTTCTTCGAGAAGCACTCCAAGACTCCCGTGCCGCAAGGACTCAGCTATCTGATCGACGACGTCGCGCGCCGGCACGGGCAGCTGCGGATCGGGTTGGCGGCCTCCTTCGTGCGGTGCGAGGATCCCGCGCTGCTGGCCCAGGCGGTCGCCGTTCCGGCCGCCGAGGCGCTGGGGCTGCGGATGCTGGCCCCGACGGTGGCCGTGGCGCAGGCTCCGCTTGCCGACGTGTTGGCGGCGCTGCGCGACGCCGGTTTCGCCCCGGCCGCCGAGGATGCCACCGGAACGATCGTCGACATCCGGCCGCGCGGGTTGCGGGTGCACACCCCCGCGGAGCGTCGCGGGCACCGGCAGCACGCCGGTCCTGGCGAGGACAGCTTGACCGCGCTGGTCCGGGTGCTGCGCACGGTGACGTCGGCGCCGTTCGACAACATCCGGCTGGACCCGGTGACCGCGATGATCATGCTCAAGCGCGCCGCGCTGGAACGAGCCACGGTGATGATCGGCTACGTCGACGCCGCCGGGGTGGCCACCCAGCGCGAAGTGGCCCCCACCCAAGTGCTGGGTGGGCGGCTGGTGGCGTTCGATTCCACGTCGGGGCAGATGAAAGATTTCGCGATCCACCGCATCACGTCGGTGTCGTCGGCGGGCGAAGACGCCTAGCGCTGAGCGAGGTGTCAGAGCTCTCCGGATAATGGGCGCATGAGCACCGACGGGCCGCTGATCGTCCAATCCGACAAGACCGTGCTGCTCGAGGTCGACCACGAACAGGCCGGTTCGGCGCGCTCTGCCATCGCGCCGTTCGCCGAACTCGAACGCGCCCCGGAGCATATCCACACCTACCGCATCACCCCGCTGGCGTTGTGGAACGCCCGCGCCGCCGGCCACGACGCCGAGCAGGTGGTCGACGCCTTGGTCAGCCATTCCCGGTACGCGGTGCCGCAGCCGCTGCTGGTCGACATCGTCGACACCATGGCGCGCTACGGGCGCCTGCAGCTGGTGAAGAGCCCGGTGCACGGCCTGACCCTGGTCAGCCTGGATCGCGCGGTGCTCGAGGAGGTGCTGCGCAACAAGAAGATCGCTCCGATGCTCGGCGCCCGCATCGACGACGACACCGTCGTGGTGCATCCCAGCGAGCGCGGCCGGGTCAAGCAGATGCTGCTCAAGATCGGGTGGCCGGCGGAGGATCTGGCGGGGTATGTCGACGGCGAGGCCCATCCGATCGACCTGGATCAGGACGGCTGGCAGCTGCGCGACTACCAGGAGATGGCCGCCGACTCGTTCTGGTCGGGTGGTTCGGGGGTGGTGGTGTTGCCCTGCGGTGCCGGCAAGACATTGGTCGGCGCGGCGGCGATGGCAAAGGCCAAGGCCACCACGCTGATCCTGGTCACCAACACCGTCGCGGGCCGGCAGTGGAAACGCGAACTGGTGGCGCGCACGTCGCTGACCGAAGAGGAGATCGGCGAGTATTCCGGTGAGCGCAAGGAGATCCGGCCGGTCACCATCGCCACCTATCAGGTGATCACCCGGCGCACCAAGGGCGAGTACCGGCACCTGGAACTGTTCGACAGTCGCGACTGGGGGCTGATCATCTACGACGAGGTGCACCTGCTGCCCGCGCCGGTGTTCCGGATGACCGCCGATCTGCAGTCCCGCCGCCGCCTCGGATTGACTGCGACGCTGATCCGCGAGGACGGCCGCGAAGGTGACGTGTTCTCGCTGATCGGGCCCAAGCGGTACGACGCACCGTGGAAGGACATCGAGGCGCAGGGCTGGATCGCCCCGGCCGAATGTATCGAGGTGCGGGTCACCATGACCGAGAGCGAGCGGATGAGCTACGCCGTCGCCGAACCCGAGGAGCGCTACAAGTTGTGCTCGACGGTGCACTCCAAGATCGCGGTGGTGCGCTCGATCCTCAAGCAGCATCCCGGCGAGCAGACCCTGGTGATCGGCGCCTATCTGGACCAGCTCGAAGAACTCGGCGAGCAGCTGCACGCGCCGGTGATCCAGGGATCGACGCGTACCGCCGAGCGCGAGAAGCTGTTCGACGCCTTCCGCCGGGGTGAGATCTCCACCCTGGTGGTCTCCAAGGTGGCCAACTTCTCCATCGACTTGCCCGAAGCCTCAGTGGCCGTGCAGGTCTCGGGCACCTTCGGATCGCGCCAGGAGGAGGCCCAGCGGCTGGGCCGGCTGTTGCGGCCCAAAGCCGATGGCGGCGGCGCGGTGTTCTATTCGGTGGTCGCTCGCGACAGTCTGGACGCCGAATACGCCGCACACCGGCAGCGGTTCCTGGCCGAGCAGGGCTACGGCTACATCATCCGCGACGCCGACGACCTGCTCGGTCCGGCGATCTGAGGAATCCCACGCCGATCGCGGCTAGCCTCGAAAACATGGCACTGTCCAAAGACGAACGCGAACAGTTTCTGGCCGAGCCCCACATCGCGGCGCTGTCGGTGAACGCCGGCGCCGGCCGGGGTCCGTTGACGGTGCCGATCTGGTATCAGTACGAACCCGGCGGGGAGCCCTGGGTGTTGACCGGGGCCGACTCGCGCAAGACGCAGCTCATCGAGGCCGCCGGCTGCTTCTCGCTCATGGTGGAGCGCACCGAGCCGACCGTGCGCTACGTCGCCGTCGACGGTGCCGTCAGCCGCATCGAGCCCGGCACCGACGACCAACACGCCGAGCTGGCCCACCGCTACCTTCCCCCCGACCGGGCCGAGAAGTTCCTCGAGTACGTACGGACCGAACTGGGCGAGTACGTGGCCATCTATCTGCGTCCCCAGCAGTGGATTTCAGCCGACATGGGGGCGATCTGAGCCCGATTTCGCGGCTCAGCGCGCGCAGACGTCGGCGGGCAACAGCAGCAGCACCGGCCACAGCGCCACCGAGGTCACCGTCGCCACCTCGTAGACGCTGGACGGTGGTATGCCGTACTGCCGCTCGGCTTGGGCTTGGAGGCGTTCGACGCCGTCGGGGTGTAAGAACAGCCACACCACGCCGGCGATCACATAGACCAGGCCGAGCCACAGCGCCGACTCGATCAGCGCCCCAACGCTCACCCGGCGGTCGAGGAAACGCAGAATCCCCCGAAACCACGGGGCTTCGGGGGATTCCACGTTGTCACCTGATTACAGCAGCGATGCCGGCGGGTTGAACCGGTCGCCGTAGGTGGCGGCCAGTTCCTTGGCCCGCGCCACGAAGGCGGCCTTGCCGCCGGGGTAGCCGGTGATGAACTGCGCGGTGCCACCGGTCCAGGCCGGGAACCCGATGCCCATGATCGCGCCGATGTTCGCATCGGCGGTCGAGGTCAGCACGCCCTCGTCGAAGCACTTCTGGGTTTCCAGCACCTCGGCGAAGAGCATCCGGTCGATCATGTCCTGCAGCGGCGGGGTGGAGCTGCCCGAGTTGAACGTTTCCCGCAGGCCCGGCCACAGACCGCTGCGCTTGCCGTCGACGTACTCGTAGAAGCCGGCGCCTTTCAGCCGCGACGGACGACCGATCTCGATCATCTTGTCGACGACCTCTTCGTTGCGGGTCCGCTCCAAGGTGCCACCGGCCGCCTCGACACCCTCGCGGGTGGCGATGGCGATCTTCTGCATCAGCTCCAGGTTGAGCTCGTCGCAGAGCTGCAGCGGGGCCGCCGGGTAGCCGGCCTGCAGACCGGCCTGCTCGATGCTGGCCGGCTCCACGCCCTCGCCGAGCATCATCAGCGCCTCATTGACGAAGGTGCCGATCACCCGCGAGGTGTAGAAGCCGCGGCTGTCGTTGACCACGATCGGGGTCTTCTTGATCGCCAGCACGTAGTCGAACACCCGGGCCAGCGCCTCGTCGGAGGTCTTCTCGCCCTTGATGATCTCCACCAGCGGCATCTTGTCGACCGGGGAGAAGAAGTGGATCCCGATGAAGTCCTCCTGGCGCTTCACGCCGGTCGCCAGACCGGTGATCGGCAGCGTGGAGGTGTTCGATCCCAGCAGCGCGTTGGGCTCGACGATGTCCTCGATCTCCTGGAACACCTTGTGCTTGAGGTCCTGGCTCTCGAACACGGCCTCGATCACGAAGTCGACGCCGGCCAGGTCCTGCGGGTCGGCGGTCGGGGTGATCTTGTCCAGCAACGCCTGCGACTTCTCGGCGGTGGTGCGACCCCGCTCGAGCGCCTTGGCTTCCAGCTTCTCCGAGTAGCCCTTGCCGCGCTGGGCCGCCTCGAGGGAGACGTCCTTGAGCACCACGTCGTAGCCGGCCTTGGCCGACACGTAGGCGATGCCGGCGCCCATCATTCCGGCACCGAGCACACCGATCTTGCGGATCGGGGTCTGCGCGATGCCCTCGGGCCGGCTGCCGCCGCCGTTGATGTGCTGCAGGTCGAAGAAGAACGCCTGGATCATGTTCTTGGCGACGTTGCCGGTGACCAGCGAGATGAAGTAGCGGGTCTCGATGCGGCTGGCGGTGTCGAAGTCCACCTGCGCGCCCTCGATCGCGGCGGCCAGGATCGCCCGCGGCGCGGGCATGTTGGCCCCCTTGACCTGCTTGCGCAGCAGGGCCGGGAACGACGGCAGGATCGCCGCCAGCGCCGGGCTGGCCGGGGTGCCGCCGGGCATCTTGTAGCCCTTGGCATCCCACGGCTGCACGCCGGCGTCGGGGTTGGCCTTGATCCACGCCTTGGCGGCGGGCACCAGCTCCTCGACGGTGGGCAGCACCTCGTCGACCAGGCCGATCTCCTTGGCCTTGGCCGGCTTGAAGCGGGTGCCCTGGGCCAGCACGTTCATGAAGGCGTTCTGGATGCCCAGCATGCGCACCGTGCGGGCGACACCGCCGCCGCCGGGCAGCAGGCCCAGGGTGACCTCGGGCAGGCCGAGCTGGCTGCCCTTGGCGTCGGCCGCGATCCTCCTGTGACACGCCAGCGCGATCTCCAGGCCACCGCCGAGAGCGGCGCCGTTGATGGCGGCCACGACCGGCTTGCCCAGGGTCTCCAGGGCGCGCAGGTCGGCCTTGATGCCCTCGCACTGGTCGAAGACGGCCTGGGCGTCGGCCGGGCCGACGTGGATCATCGCCTTGAGGTCACCGCCGGCGAAGAAGGTCTTCTTCGCGCTGGTGATGACGACACCGGTGACCGAATCCTTCTCCTCGATCAGGCGCTGCACCGCGTTGTGCATGGACTCGCGGTAGTGCTCGTTCATGACGTTGGCCGACCCGGTCGGGTCATCCAGGGTCAGCGTGACGATGCCGTCGGCGTCCTTGTCCCACTTGATGGTGTTCTCTGCCATTTTTTACAAACCCTCTCAGACGCGCTCGATGATGGTGGCCACGCCCATGCCGCCGCCGATGCACAGCGTGATCAGGGCACGCTTGGCGCCGCGACGCTCAAGCTCGTCGACCATGGTTCCGGTGATCATGGCGCCGGTGGCGCCCAGCGGGTGACCCATCGCGATGGCGCCACCGTTGACGTTGAGCTTCTCGTTGGGGATGTTGAGGTCCTTCTGGAACTTCAGCACCACCGAGGCGAACGCCTCGTTGAGCTCGAACAGGTCGATGTCATCGACGGTCAGCCCGGCCCGGTCCAGTGCCTTGACGGTGGCCGGGGTGGGGCCGGTGAGCATGATGGTCGCGTCGGCGCCGGTGGTGGCGGTGGCCACGATGCGGGCGCGCGGGGTCAGGCCCTGCGAAGCGCCGGCCTTCTCGCTACCGATCATCAGCAGGGCGGCACCATCGACGATGCCGGAGCTGTTGCCGCCGGTGTGGACGTGGTTGATGCCCTCGATCCAGTGGTACTTCTGCAGCGCCACATCGTCGAAGCCGCCCATCGCGCCGATGCCGTCGAAGGCGGTGCGCAGCTTGCCCAGGCCTTCCAGGGTGGTGTCGGGGCGCATGTGCTCGTCGTGGTCCAGGATGAGCAGGCCGTTCTGGTCACGCACCGGGATGACGGACTTGGCGAAGTAGCCGCCCGACCAGGCTGCGGCCGCGCGCTGCTGGCTCTGCAGCGCGTAGTTGTCGACGTCCTCGCGCGAGAAGCCCTCGATGGTGGCGATCAGGTCGGCACCGATGCCCTGCGGGGCGATGTAGTTGTCGTAGGTGAAGGGCACGTCGGAGAACATCGCGCCGCCGTCGGAGCCCATCGGCACCCGGCTCATCGACTCCACCCCGCCGGCCAGCACCAGGTCGTCCCAGCCGGAGCGCACCTTCTGCGCGGCGACGTTGACGGCCTCGAGTCCGGAGGCGCAGAACCGGTTGAGCTGCACGCCGCCGACGGTGTCGGGCAGGCCCGCGGCCAGCACCGCGGTGCGGGCGATGTCGCCGCCCTGGTCACCTACGGGCGAGACGCAGCCCAGCACGACGTCGCTGATCAGGCTCTCGTCCAGGTCGGGGTGGCGGGTGCGCAGTTCTTCGATGAGGCCGACGACCAGGCTGATCGGCTTGACCTCGTTCAGCGCGCCGCCGCGCTGCTTGCCGCGCGGGGTGCGAATGGCCTCGTAGATGAAGGCTTCTTCGGACATGGGCGATTCCTCTTCAGTATTGGTATTCGATGCGGATCGACTGCGTCTTGGTCGGAGCGTAGTCCCCGAATTCCCAGCCTAACAGGGTGGCCTATCAACCGGATGGTTGGTCCGTCTGGAGGTCTGTTTCCGGCCGCTCCCCGGACCTCGTCGCCTGCGCTTTAGGCTCGGGTCCCATGACGGCGCGGATGGTCTCACGACTGGAGCCCTATGCCACCACGATCTTCGCCGAGATGTCGGCGCTGGCCGCACGGATCGGCGCGGTCAACCTCGGCCAGGGCTTCCCGGACGAGGACGGGCCGCCGGCCATGCTCGAGGCCGCCCGGGCCGCGATCACCGACGGCGTCAACCAATACCCGCCCGGGCCCGGCATCGCCGCCCTGCGCGAAGCCATCGCCGGGCAGCGCGCCCGCAAGTACGGGATCGACTACGACCCCGACACCGAAGTCCTGGTGACGGTAGGGGCTACCGAGGCCATCGCCGCCGCGGTGCTCGGGCTGGTGGAGCCGGGTTCCGACGTGGTGCTGCTCGAACCGTTCTACGACTCCTATTCCCCGGTGGTCGCCATGGCCGGGGCACGACGGGTCAGCGTGTCACTGGTGCCCGACGGGCGGGGGTTCGCCCTGGATGCCGACGCGTTGCGCCGCGCCATCACCCCGGCGACTCGAGCGCTGATCGTCAACTCACCGCATAATCCGACCGGCACCGTGTTCACCGAGTCCGAATTGGCCGAGATCGCGCGCATCGCGGTGGCCGCCGATCTGCTGGTGATCTCCGACGAGGTCTATGAGCACCTGGTCTTCGCCGGACGGACCCATCGGCCGCTGGCCCCCTTCGACGGAATGGCGGAGCGCACTATCACCATCTCGAGTGCGGCGAAGATGTTCAACTGCACCGGCTGGAAGATCGGGTGGGCGTGCGGACCGGCGGAACTGTTGGCCGGAGTGCGGGCCGCCAAGCAGTACCTGAGCTATGTCGGCGGTGCGCCGTTTCAGCCGGCGGTGGCACTGGCGCTGAACACCGAGGACGCCTGGGTGGCGGCGTTGCGAGCGACCATGCAGGCCCGCCGCGACCGGTTGACCGACGGCCTGCGGCGCATCGGATTCGAGGTGCACGACAGCTTCGGCACCTATTTCCTGTGCGCCGATCCCCGCCCGCTGGGCTATGCCGACAGCACGGCGTTCTGCGCCGAGCTGCCACATCGGGCCGGGGTGGCCGCTATCCCGCTGTCGGCGTTCTGCGTGCCCGGTTCGGAAGCGACCGCCCCCGATGTCTGGAATCACTTGGTGCGGTTCACCTTCGTCAAACGTGAGGACACCATCGACGAGGCGATCCGGCGGCTGGAGACGCTGCGCGACGGGCCCGCTACTGCTCGGTAGTGGCGTCGTCTCCCATGATTTGCTGACGCAGCCGTTCGGTGGCGATGCTCAGCACCAGCTTGCTGGCGCGCCGCACGATGAAGTCCGGGATCGGCCCGGACGGCTCAACGGTGATATCGAAGCGCACCCTCGTGCTGTCGGGACCTTCGCGGGTCAGGGTGTATTCAACGTGCTGGGCGCGCTGCTGGGCCGTCGCCTTGGCATCCCAGACCATCCAGTCCGGACCCCAGTGGTATTCCAGGAGCTCCTTGTCCACCAAGCCCAGAATCTTGATGGTGGCCAGCACGTGATGGGGACGGCCGTCCTCATACTTGTCGAGGACTTCGATCCGCTTGTGCACCGGCGACCACGACGCCAACTCGGACACATCAGCGAGCGCGTCGAGGATTTTCTCCGGCGGCGCGTCAATCACAATTTCCCGCGATGCTCGAACAGCCACTAGATCGAGCCTAACGTCGCGCCCTGCCGGAGGCGGGATTTCATCGCAGGTGGTGTCAGCGACTCTTCTTGAGCTTCAGCACCTGGTCGCGCAGACCGTCGGTGGCGGTCTTCATGCCGCCTTTGAGCGTGCTCTTGAGCAGGAACCCCGGAATCGGGATCGACGGGTCGACGTCCATGTCGAACCGCACCTTGGTCTTGTCACCCTGCGGCGTCAAGGTGTACTTGGCGTCTTGCGCCTTGAGCTGACCGGCCGACACCAGGGTCCAGCCGACGCTGTCGTCGGTCCAGGTGTACTCGACGACCTGCTCATCGGTGAGGCCCGCTGCCTTGATCTTCATCCGCACCCGGCGCGGGCGACCGTCATCGTAGGTGTCGAGCACCTCAGCGCTCTGGTACTGCGGTGACCAGGTCGGAACAGACTCGACGTCGGCGAGAACGTCGAAGATCTCCTCGGCGCTCGCTTCGATGACCACCTCGCGGGAATCCTTGACTGCCATGGCTGGCACCCTAACCAGGCGGGCGGTGATGCGTGGGGATTTGGGCCCTCCGAGAGTCGCCCCCTCGCCGGGCGGCGGTGGCACGATGGAGGTCATGCATGTGACCGTCCGGATTGCCGCTCCCCTGCTGGCCGCCGCGGCACTGACCGCCGCACCGGCCGCCCACGCCGATGACGCGAGCTATCTGGCCCGGGTCAATGCCGCCCCGGTGGCGATCCCGGTCGCCGATCACGTCAAGGTGACCTCCGGGCACTACATCTGCGCCCAGTTGCGGATGTACGGCCACACCGGGACCTACCGCTCCGGCATCTCGCCGGGTGATCTGGTGCGGCAGCTGACCAACACCTTCTATTACAGCCCCGAAGCCGCGGACGTTCAGATCCAGGCGGCGCAGGCCGAGATCTGCCCGGAGACGTTGCGGCCCTGAGGCTTAGCCGAGGCCGAACCCGGCGCCCGGGCCGCCCTTGGCGTTGAGGTCATCGAGGATCGCCTTGAACATCACGATCCCCGGCCCCGACTGGTCCAGCGGCGCGGTCGGGAAGCTTCCGTCGCGGACCATGGAAATCAGCAGATTGTCGATGGTGATCGGCGACCCGTCGTCACCGGGCTTCCACCAATCCTCACCGGCGGTGTCCACGCCGGCAGGCCCCAGCTCGTAGCAGTTGAGGCCGGTGCCGCGGCCGAGCTTGCAGGCCTGCTTGGGGGCAGCAGGTTCTGGGGCAGCAGGTTCTGCGCCGGCGGGTTCCGGGCTCGCCGGTTCTGGGCCCGCGGGTTCGGGGCTCGCGGGCTCTGGGCTCGCGGGCTCTGGGTTGACCGGTTCCGGGGCAGCCGGTTTCGGTTCGACGGGTCCGAGGCCGAAGATCCCAAAGCCCTCGTAGTCGCCGATCGGCTTCACCTTGACCGCGTCGAACTCGATCACCGCGTAACCCAGTCCCTCGTCGGCGGCCACCACCGTGCCCACGGCACCGTGGTCTTCGGCTCCCTCGACGACCACGGACGAACCCGGCCCCCCGCAGTTCGCGGCGGTGAAGCCGATCAGCCGGCCGGCGCTGTCGTGACCCATCGCGGTCAGCGTGCACAGCGTGTCGTCGTGCAGGACGATCGCGGCGCCGCCGCCGAGCTGGATCTTGTCACTTACGGCCGCGGCGGTCGGCAGCCCGGCGGCGGTGAGCAACGCGGCGATGACGATCGAGGACGCGCGTCGAGTCGAGTCACGGTGCACAGCGGGCCAGTCTAGGGGGCTGCACTTATCCGCTATCCGCATTTCGCCTCGCAATCCAGGCTTTTGCCGAACTGTCTCCGAAACGATGCCGGCGGCGTACGGTCGAAGGCGAGCTGCCTCACTTGTCAGCGGTGGTCCACCCAGACTCGACCCGGGCGATCCCGCCGGGCAATTGCGATTCCTCCGCCTACCTGCACCCGCGGGCCAGACGACTCCGACTGTGACGGAACCGCCCGTGGATTGTGAGATTTGGTGCGACACTTAGACATACCCAGCTCCATGGCTGTCGGGAGACCCCAAAGGCGGCGGGAGCAATGATCCACCCGCTCGGCGGCGCACGCCAATCCCGCCCTACCCGGGTCACGGTTGCTCGCGAGTTCGGCCGCGCCATAGACGGTGCCTGGTGGCCGCACGCGGACCGCATCACCAACGAATTGCCGAGCCTGATGGCCATCCTGACTCCCCTGCTCGGAGACATAACCACCATCAACGTCAACTGGCCCGCGCTGCAACGTCCTCCTGACCTGAACTGGCCGGGGTGGGAGGGCAAACGCCAGCACGTCATGACCGTCAGCGGCACGCAGGGCTGCGTCAACCTGCTGGTCATCTCCTACGCGACCCACAGCGCACTCGCCTTGATGGTGATGCGCTGCGCCGCAGGCCTACCGATAGCCGCTGCGGACCGTGACAAACCCGCATGCTTGACGGCGGGATCAGTCTTGCGGCTCGCCAAACAACAACTCTCTGCCTGAGACGACTGACATCGCGGTGGTCCCGCCGCTGATGCATCACGCGTTCGCCGCCGGCCCGGGTACACCGAAGCGAGGTGGCGCCAGGCCGAGACGATCCCGGTGGGCATCTCCCACCGCCGTATCAGGGTGCTGTCGGTGCACCTCGGTACCCTGGAGTGGCTTCATGAGATGGCGTCGCCAAGCTCCGACTGGACGGCACGCCAACCCCACGCTCGTGGGTGGCTCGGATGACGAAGCGGCCCACACCAGCCGGTGTCGGCAAGAGCGCCTCCCCTCGGGCGAGGCCGGTGAACAACAGCGACAGGAGCCGAAGCTGATGAGCGCGGAGCAGGGCTGGATCGGCGAGCCGCCGCCAACCAAGGAGCGGAAGCTGCACAGGTCTCGGGCGAGCGCGGCCCGCGACTGGGTCGAGGCCGAGCAACGCCGCCGTCAAGAGGCCGGAGACACCCGGCCGGTGACGGTCGCTTGGTGAGATGACCCGCGACGAATAAATGACAAGTCACGTTGAACGCCAAGGCCAAAACCGCCTCTGAAGTGGCCAGGGCCGGGATCGAACCGGCGACCTTCCGCTTTTCAGGCGGACGCTCGTACCAACTGAGCTACCTGGCCGGAAGGCACCAGGTGCCTCGCCGCGTAAAAGCGACCCTGACGGGACTTGAACCCGCGACCTCCGCCGTGACAGGGCGGCGCGCTAACCAACTGCGCCACAGGGCCTTGCTGTTCGCTCCGTTATTACTACGAAGCGAGTACCCCCAACGGGATTCGAACCCGTGCTACCGCCGTGAAAGGGCGGCGTCCTAGGCCACTAGACGATGGGGGCCAGAACCGAATCTCTCCGAGGCACTCACAACGTTTCACGTTGGGAGCTTGGCTAGCTTAGGGCACAGGAGCCCGAATCCTCAAACCCGGCCCCCATCGACCACGATCGGGCAGGCAGTATTCTGTTCCAGCACGGCCCCTATAGCTCAGTTGGTAGAGCTACGGACTTTTAATCCGCAGGTCGCAGGTTCGAGCCCTGCTGGGGGCACCACACCACCGTCCAACCGCCGACATCGGCGAACGCAGCGCTGTGACCCGTTTCATACCTCGGGACCAGCCAGAACGGCGCTCAAGTAAGTCATGTCGTCGAACGCGATCGCCAGTTCGTCGTCGCCGTACTCCAGGCCGCACTCGGCGTAGAGGTCGCGGACCTGGCGGCCCGTCACCGTCCAGCCCGCGCCGGTCAGGTACTCGATGATGTGGTTGCGTTCGCCGTGGTAAATCAGGTCGCCGATCTCCACTTCGAACCCCAGCGCCGACATCTTCTCCCGGTGTTCACGCCACGCCGGGCCGGCGAACACCGACGTGTCGCTGATGAACTCACAGGCCACCCGGCTGCCCGGAGCGCTCAGCGACTTGATCGTGTCGAACAGGGCGTCCTGGGCGTCGGGCTGCAGGTAGATCAGCAGACCCTCGGCGCTCCACACCGTGGGAGCCTGCGGGTCGAAGCCGGCGGCCCGCAGGGCACTCGGCCAGTCGTCACGCAGGTCGATGGCCACGGCGCGACGCTCGGCGGTCGGCTCGGCGCCCAAGTCGCGAAGCGTGGTGGTCTTGAACTCGATGACCTCCGGCAGGTCGACCTCGTAGACCACGGTGTCCGCCGGCCAGTCCAGCCGATAGGCGCGGGAATCCAGGCCGGAGGCGAGGATGACCGCCTGGCGGATGCCGCTGCGGGTCGCCGACAGGAAGTGCTCGTCGAAGAATCGGGTCCGCACGCCCATGCCGTGGCCCATCCGGATCGGGTCGAACTCGCCGCCTTCGACGACCGGGATGTCGCCATCGACCATCCGGGTGAAGAAGTCGATGCCCACCGCACGCACCAGCGGTGCCGCCCAGGGGTCGTTGATCAGTTTGTCCGGACCGGAGGTGGCCAGCGCGCGCTGCGCCGCCACCATGGTCGCGGTCGCTCCCACACTGGTGGCCAAGTCCCAGCTGTCACTGTCCGTGCGCGTCATCGATGCCTCTCTCGAAAATCTCAAACTATCTAGCCAGGCTACCGACCGCCGTGGACCACAGCACCGGCGACGATCGTGGACGTCACCAGGCCGGCGTCGAGCGCAAGCGGATCACCGCTGAGCACGCACAGGTCGCCGGGCTCACCGACGGCGATGCGCCGCGGTGTCGCTGGCCGCTCGGCATGGCCGGTGAACCCCTGTAGGGCGGTACGAGCCGAGATCCGCTCCCCCGCCCCCAGCACGGCACCGCTGGGGGTGGCGCGGTGGACGGCGGCGCGCATGGCCGCCCAGGGGTCGCCGTCGCCGAAGGGCGTGTCGGTGGACAGTGCCACCGGAATGGCGTTGCGCTGCAGGGAGGAAGCGGCACCGGTCGCGGTATCGCGGCGAGACAACCTCCCTTCCGGGGAGGGCTGTCGCCTTCGCTACGGAGACGTCAATGCCACGATCGCCGGCCTCGACTCAGCCCTTTCTCCGGTAGGGTGCGTTGGTGTTCTCCCAACAGGGCAACTATTCGGAGCCGCTGGTGAGCAACCCGGAAGAAGAGCCTGTCTGGAAGCAGCGGGCCGTTGAGCGGTCGATCAAGACCGCGCGGTTGCGGGCCGCCCAGCGCGTTCAGCGCTTCCTGGACGCGGCCCAAGCGATCATCCTCGAAAAAGGCAGCACTGACTTCACCGTCCAGGAGGTCGTCGAGCGTTCCCAGCAGTCACTGCGCAGCTTTTACCTGCAGTTCAACGGCAAGCACGAGTTGCTGCTGGCCCTGTTCGAGGACGCGCTGCTACGCGCCGCCGATCAGATCCGCGCCGCCACCGAGGTTCAGCCCCAGCCGCTTGCACGGCTGAAGGCAGCTATCGAGCTGCTCTTTGAGCTCTCCCGACCCGACCCGACGGCCAAACGACCGCTGCTGACAGACTTCGCACCGCGCCTGCTGGTATCGCACCCAGCCGAGGTCCGGTTGGCCTTCACCCCCCTACTGGCGCTGCTGACCCAGTTGGTGGAGGCCGCAGACGAGGCCGGCGAGCTGCGTCCGGGCGTCAACGCCCGCCGCGTGGCGGCGATGACAATGCAGACGGTGATGTTCGTCGCACAGTCCAGCGCCGAGTCCAATGACCCGGCGGCGCACCCCATCACAGCCGAGGAGGTGTGGGACTTCTGTGCCCACGGCCTCGCCAATTAGGAACGCCTCGTTCTTTCTGCCTTCCGTCACTCGGCCCAGCAACTCGGCTTCGACGAGCTCATCGATCCCCGCGAGACCCGCGACGCGTTGCTGTCCGCCCTGCAGCGCGGGCTGCGCAGCCGCCAGGCCGCCGCCGAGCCGGTGACCCGAACCGTCATCATGCCCTGATGAGCACTCTGCGCGAGGCACTGCTGGGCGGCTGGGAGTTGGCGTCGTTTGATTCGGTCGACACCGGCACCGGCGCGGTGTCACACCCGTTGGGCACGGCGCCGCGCGGTCTGATCCTCTACACCGCCGACGGCTATATGTCGGCTCAACTGACCGGCAGCGCCGACGCGACGCCACCCACCTACATCGCCTACTGCGGCCGCTTCCGGGTCGACGAGGACACCGCGACCGTGCATCACGACGTCAGTGTCTCGATGCTGCCGGAGCTGCTGGCGAGCCCGCAGTTGCGGCAGGCACGCGTCGAGGGCGACCGGCTGACGCTGTCGGCGACCACCACCAACGACGGTGTGACGACGCACAACACGTTGGTCTGGGTCAGACGTCGATGATGACCTTGCCGATCGCTTTGCGGTCGGCAACGTAGCGCAGCGCGGTTGCGGCCTCGGCGAGCGGGAAACGCGCCCCGATGTAGGGGCTGACCCTGCCCTCGGCGAACAGCTGCTGCAGTTCGGCGAGGTCACGCTCGTTCTCCGCCGGGAAGTCGGTGGCGAACGTCCGAATCTCCATGCCCTGCACCGTGATGCCCTTGAGCATCACCAGGTTCAGCGGAATCGCCGGAATCGTTCCGGCGGCATAGCCCAAGGTGATGAAGCGCCCGCCGCGGGCCAGGCTGCGCAGGGCCGGCTCGGCGTAGGAACCGCCTACCGGGTCGAGCACGGCCTGCGCGCCGTCGCCGGTGATCTCGCGGATCCGCGTCTTGAGGTCTTCGCGGTCGTAGTCGACCGTCGCGACCGCGCCACGCTGGCGGCACACTTCCAGCTTCTCGGGGCTGGACGCCGCGGCAAGCACTTTGGCGCCCATCGCCACGGCGAGGTCGACGGCGGCCAGCCCGACACCGCCGGCAGCACCCAGCACCACTACCCAATCACCTTCGGCCACTTGGGCAACCGAGCGCAGGGCGTGATAGGCCGTGCGGTAGGTCACTCCGAAGCCGGCCGCGGCCGCGTAGTCGATGCCGTCGGGGATGGCACTCACCGCCGCGGCGGGCACCAGCGCATGCTCGGCGAAACCGCCCACGAATGACGTGCCGACCACCCGGTCACCGGGCGCAAAGGGCACGCCCTCGCCGGCGGCGAGCACATCACCGGCCAGTTCGCTGCCGGGGGTGAAGGGTGCCGGAATCTTCAGCTGGTACTTGCCGCCGATCAGCAGCACGTCGGGGAAGTTGACCGCCGCGGCCCGTACCCGGACCACCAGTGTGCCGGGTCCGGGCGCCGGGTCGGGCAGCTCCCGCAGCACCAGATCTTCCGGCGGCCCGTACTGTTCGCAGACGATCGCGCGCATCAGGCCACCCCCAGCCCGCGAAGGCAGAACGACACCAGGTGATCCACATCGGCCCGCTTCGGCCGCCGGCCGGCATTGAGGTAGCCACGCATGGTCGACAAGGTA
Organism: Mycobacterium sp. P7213; assembly: GCF_900604305.1. Taxonomy (NCBI): domain Bacteria; kingdom Bacillati; phylum Actinomycetota; class Actinomycetes; order Mycobacteriales; family Mycobacteriaceae; genus Mycobacterium; species Mycobacterium sp. P7213. The sequence continues at coordinate 120,767 of NZ_UWOA01000003.1, read as the reverse complement.
GCGCCAAAGACCAGATCGGCATCCCGGCGGGGGTCGTCGCCGCCGAGCGCGCTGACCGGTGCGGTGAGCAGATCGCGCAACGGCGCCAGGATGTCCTCATCGGAGCGCGTGCGGTCGGCACTGTCCGCCAGCTGGGTGCTGGCGGCGCGGCTCAGGCTCAGCAGGTGCGGATCGGACAGCTGCGCCAGGGCGCCCTGGATCCAGGCCGCGACCTTGGCTTCCGGCGTGGGTTCTTTGGCCAGTTGATGCTCCAGGTAGGACACCACGAGCGCGATACCGCGCTCCATCACCGCCAGGATCACGTCGTCCTTACCGGCGAAGTAGCGGTAGAACGCTTTATTCGATGAGCCCGCCTCGGCGACGATGTCGCACACCCGGGGCGGGTCGGGCGCACTGCGCTGCAGCACCGTCACCGCCGCGGCCAGGATGCGTTCCACCTCGGCGGTGGCCTCGCGCTGGCGGTCGTCGAGCGCGCGGTGCACCGCGGCATCGACACGAGTGGTCATGGCACCGCCGGGATCCGGTCGACCAAGTCGCCGTACTTCTCGCGCGCGGCTTCGATCCGGTTGTCCAGGAATTCGCTGGGCCACTCCGGGTCCTCGGCGTCGTAGTCCTTGAGCAGCAGCCGGGCCAGGTTCACCTTGTGCGCCTCGGTGGGGCCGTCGGCCAGGCCCAGCGCCACCCCACCAAGGAGCACATTGGTCAGCGGCAACTGTTCGGTCAGGCCCATCGCGCCGTGCACCTGGATCGCGCGCAGCCCGATCGACTTGAGCACCTGCGAGGCCAGGATCTTGCAGACCCCGATCTCGGCGCGGGCCGCCTTCTCGTCGCCGGAGTCGATCAGCCACGCCGCGTGCAGCACCGTCAGCCGAAAGGGGACCAGCTCGGCATAGGAGTCGGCGATGAACGCCTGCACCAGCTGCTTGTCAGCCAGCGAACTGCCTTGGGTGAAACGGCTTTTGGCGCGGCGGGCCATCATGTCGATGGCCCGCTGGGCCACCCCGATCGAGCGCATCGCGTGATGCAGGCGCCCGCCGGCCAGCCGGCTCTGCAGGATCAGGAAACCTTGCCCGGGCTCGCCCAGGATCGCGTCGGCCGGCACCCGCACGCCCGCGTAATGCACTAGTGAATGGCCGGCCTCGTGCGGATGCGACCCCACCAGGTGATGGGTGGCTTCGATTTCCAGGCCCGGGGTTCCGGCCGGGATCAAGAACGTCGAGGCACCGCGGTGCACCGGAACATCCGGGTCGGTGATGGCCACCACGATGAAGAACGACGCCACCGATGCGTTGGAGGAGAAGTACTTCCGCCCGGTGATCACCCAGTCGTCACCGTCGCGGACGGCCCGAGTGGTGAACACCCGAGGGTCGGCGCCGCCCTGCGGCTCGGTCATCGAGAAGCAGGAGAAGATCTCCCCCGACAGCAAACCGGCCAGGTAGCTGTCCTTCTGCTCTTGCGTGCCGAAGCGGGCCAGGATTTCGGCGTTGCCGGTGTCGGGGGCCTGGGTGCCGAACACGATCGGCGCCCAACTGGACCGGCCCAGGATCTCATTGATCAACGTCAGTTTGACCGCCCCGAATCCCTGGCCGCCCAGCTCCGGCCCCAGATGCGGCGCCCACAGCCCCTGTTCGCGCACCCGGTCCTTGAGCGGGTCGACGATCCGGCGGCGTTCCTCGGTCAGCGGCAGGTATTCGCAGCCGGGAAACACCACCTCCAGCGGCTCCACCTCGTCGCGCACGAACGTCCGGATCCAGTCGAGCTTCGCCTCGAACTCCGATTCAGTAGAGAAGTCCCACGCCATTTTCCGCTCCTTCTACGGTAGGTCAGACACTGCCGCCGTCGGCCCGCACGATCGAACCGGTGGTGAAGCTGGAGGCGTCCGACATCAAAAACAGTGCCGCACCGACGATCTCCGGCGGGTTGCCGGCACGCTGCAACGCGGCGGCGCCGAACGGGTTGTCGGATTCGTCGAAGTTCCACGCCTTGGAGATTTCGGTGAGGAACGGCCCGGGCATCAAGGTGTTGACCCGAACTACCGGCCCGAACGCCTGTGCCAGCGCTTCGGTCATGACGTTGAGGCCGGCCTTGGACGCGGCATAGGGGATGAACGACGGGTGCGGGCGCAACGATCCGTGAGTGCTGACATTGATGATCGATCCCCGGCCCGCGGTCATCATCCGTTCACCGATCAACGCCGACAACCGAAACGGGCCTTTGAGGTTGAGGTTCACCACGGCGTCGAACATCTTCTCGGTGACGTCGGTCTGCTTGTCGTAGACCGGTGACATGCCGGCATTGTTGACCACCACGTCGACCCGGCCGAACCGCTCGTAGGCCGCGTCGACCAATCCGTCGAGCTGATCCCAGCGCCCCACGTGCACCGCATAGGGCATCGCGGAGCGCCCCGTCTCGGCCTCGATCTCCGCGGCCGTGGCCTGGCAGGACTCGAGTTTGCGGCTGGCGACCACCACGTCGGCGCCGCAGCGGGCGGCCGCCAGCGCCATCTCGCGCCCCAGGCCGCGGCTGCCGCCGGTGACCAGCACCACCCGGTCGGTCAGGTCGAAGAGTGAATCCGCGTACCCCATGTCAACTGCGCTTGGCCGGTAAGGAGCGGGCGAGTTCGGCTGCGGCGCTAATCAACTGCGGGATCATCGGGCCCATGGCGGCGGCGATCTTCGGATCGACCCGGTCACCGGTGACCGAGGCGGCGTAGGTCTTCTCCAGCACGATTCCCAACTTCCAGTTGGCCAGCACCAGGTAGTAGTCGATGTTCTCGGTGGACAGGCCGCTGACCTGTTCGTAGCGTTCCAGCAACTCCGATCGGGTCGGCATGCCCGCGAGGTCGGCGTAATAACCTTGGGTACGCGGGTTTTCGCCGTCATAGCCGAGCAGCGCCCAGGCCAGGTCCAGCAGCGGATCGCCGATGGTCGTCATCTCCCAGTCGATGATCGCGACCAGCTTCGCGGGTGCGCCGTGGGCATACATCACGTTGGCGAACTGGTAGTCGCCGTGCATGATGCCTGGGGTGTAGTGCGCCGGCCGGTTGTGGCGCAACCAGTCCGCGGCCTCGTCCAGGCCCGGCAGGTCGCGTACCCGGTAGCTGTCCAAAAAGGCCAGCCAGCGGTCCACCTGACGCTCATGGAAGCCGTTCGGACGGCCGAACCCGTCGAGCCCCTGGGCCCGCCAGTCCACTCGTGCGAGGCGGGCGGCGCCCTCGACCAGCTCGAAGGCCAGGCCGCGGCGTGTACTCAGATCCGCGTCGAACGGCGCCGGCCAGGCGTCGCCGGTCGAGTTCCAGCCGTCCACCTCGGCCATCACGTAGAACGGTGTGCCGAGCAGTTCCCCGCCGTCGTCGGCGGCGATCAACTGCGCGTGCGGGACGTCGGTTCCCGACAGCGCCCGCACCAGGCGGATCTCGCGCCGTAGCCCGTCGACGCGGGCGGCGTCCGCCCGGGCGCCCGGCATTCGCAGCACCATCGCGGCCTCGCCCCGGCGCACCCGGTACAGGGTGTTCTGCGAGCCGCCGCGCAGCGGTTCCAACAACGGTTGTTCACCGGTTCCGGGGGCACCTTGAGTGTCGAGCCATCGCCCCAGCGCGCCGCTGTCCAGCCGTGCCGCCTGCCTGTCCGCCATCGCACGCACCCCGCAATCTCTATGCAGAGAATAGCGTTCTCCAAGCGACAGCACCAGACCACCGTTGAAACTGCACCTAGGGTCGTAGATCCACGAAATCTACAGCCCGGGAAGCAATCTCAACGACGAACTGGTAACGATGGTGCTTGTGGGGCGATCCGATCCTGATTGACCCGCGTCAGCCCAGCACTTCGGAGATCGGCGCTCCCGCGGCGATCTTGGCCCGCGCACCCATCACCTTGCCGGGCCGGCCCGCGCCGACGACGCCGGCCAGCACGCCGTTGCGCTCGTAGTAGGCCAGGAACTTGTGACCGTCGTCCTCGACCAGGTGCACGGTGTCGGTAGCCTCCGGCTCGCCCAGGCACTGGATCTTCACGTCGTACTGGTCGCTCCAGAAGTACGCCGGCACCGCCACGTCATGCAGCGACTCCCGGCCCAGCATGGTCGGGACCATCACCCGGACCTGGGTGACGACATTGCTCCAGTGCTCGACGCGCACCTGGTGGCCTTCGCGGCCCCGCCAGAACGCCACGTCGCCGACGGCCCAGACGTTCGGTGTACTGGTGCGTCCCGTCGCGTCGCACACCACCCCGTTGTCCAACTCCACACCGGAGCCCTCCAGCCACTCGGTGGCCGGCCGCGACCCCACGCCGAGCACCACCACGTCGGCAGCCAGTTCGGTGCCGTCGGAGAGCACCACCGTCTCGACGCGGCCCGCGCCGCGAACCTCCGCGACGCCGACGCCGCTGCGGACATCGACGCCGTTGGCCCGGTGCAGCCGTGCCACCAGTTCGCCGATCTGCTCACCGAGCACGGCCGCCAGCGGGGTGGGCTGCGGCTCCACCAGCACGACGTCCACGCCCAGCTTGCGCAGGCTGGCAGCCGCCTCACAACCAATGAATCCCGCGCCGATCACCACCGCCCGGCTGGCGCCGGCCGCGTCGTCGCGCAACGCCAGGCTGTCCTCGAACGACCGGACCACGCGGATGCCGTCCAGGTCGCCGAAGCTCGGGATACGCCACGGCACCAGACCGGTGGCGATCACGAGTTGGTCGTAGCCCAGCACGGTGCCGTCTGCCAGCGTCACCGATTGTGCGGCAGTGTCGACGGTGCACGCACCGCAGTCCAGCCGCAGGGTGATGTCGCGGGAGGCGTAGAACTCGGGCGGCTCCAACGTGGTGTCGTCGCGCTCCCCGCGCAGCACCTCTTTGGTCAGCGGCGGCCGGTCATAGGGCGGGCGAGTCTCGTCGGAGACGATCGTGATCGACCCCGCATACTCCTCGCGCCGCAATTCCTCGGCCGTGCGGACAGCCGCCAAGCCGCCGCCGACGATGACGATCCCGTTGTCGGGCACCACGATCCCCCTGTTTCTCCCGGCCAGGGACGATCAGTACTTGAGCGCGCCCTTGTCGACCTGGATCTGGACTCCCGTCAGGATTCCAGAGCCATCACCGGCCAGCCAAACCACCACGTCGGAGACCTGGTCAGCGGTCATGAAGGACTGCGGGTGCAGCGGCATCGGGGGGAAGGCGTGCAGATAGTCCGGGCGTTCGGTGAAGATCTGGGCCATCACCTGCGGCTCGATCATCGGAGTGTCCACCGAGTACGGGTGAATCGAGTTGACCCGGATCCGATGCGCCCCGACCTCGAGAGCCAACGTGTTGGTAAGACCCACCAGGGCGTGCTTGCTCGCCGCGTAGTGGCCGTTGCCCGGCGTGGCCTTCAGCCCGGCCGACGAGCTGACGATCACGATCGAACCGCCGTTGTCGGCCTCGATCATCGCCGGCACCGCTGCGCGGATGGTGCGCCAGGTACCGGTCAGGTTCACGTCGATGACGGTGTTCCACTGCTCGTCGGTGAGCTCCCACAACCGGCCCCAGCTCAGCACGCCGGCGTTGGCCACCACCACGTCGAGGCGCCCGAACTGCTCAACGCCGTCGTCGACCAGCTGGCGCAGGCCGGCGTCGTCACGAACGTCGACCGTGCGGGCCAACACCTTACGGCCGTGGGCCTCGACCGCACTGACCATCTCGGCGAATTCCTCGGGCGTGGCCGCCGGGTAGGTGATGCAGTCCGACGCCGGGGCGCAGATGTCGGCGGCGATGATGTCGGCGCCGGCGGCCGCTAGCCGGATCGCATGCGAACGGCCCTGGCCGCGCGCCGCACCGGTGACAAAGGCCACCTTGCCCTGCAGGTTGTGGTTCTGGCTCTCGCTCACTCGACGAGGCTAGCAGCTCAATCTAGAACGTGTTCTACCTATCGCGAACGGTCAGAGGTCGGCAATGATCTGCTGACGTTTCTGCCGGTACTCGTCGTCGGTGACGATTCCGTCTTTGCGCAGAGCTTCCAATTCCTGCAGGCGCTCCCCCGTCGATCGCGACGCCGCCCCGCCGGGTCCTGCCGCCTCGGCGCTGCGCTCAGCGGCGCGGCGGACCACGGCCGCCACCTGTTGACGTACCGCCGGATCGGAGCGGATGTCGATCTCCCCCTGCACCGGGACGCCGTGGGCCCGCAGGATCTGCAGAATCTCCATCATGGGCCCGACCTGGCCGGCCAGATCGTAGGTCTGGTTGTCCTCGGCCAGGGTGAACCGCGCGGGCACCGTGCCACTGAGCAGGGCGCTGCGCTCCCAGTCGATGCGATATCCATTGGTCGCCGGGTCGACAAGGACGGCCAGAGTGCGCCCGGAGATCACCGGTAACCGGTTGAGGGAGGCCAGAACCCGATCCTGGGTGTCGAACGATGTCAGGCCCGGCCCTTCGATGTGTAGGTCGAGCTTGACCAACGGTTGATCGTTGACCCGGGTCCCGGTCTCATGAATGCCGACCACCTCGGCCAGTGCCAGCACACCGTGCTGCTCAAGGAATTCGCTCCAGCGGGCTGATCTCGCACCGTAGCCCGCCCACAACACTGCGGCCACGATGTCGCAGCCGGTGATCAGCACACCGGAGTGCAGCATCCAGTCCAGTCCTTCCTCCCTGCCAAAGGCCAGGTAGCAGATCAGGAAGATCGGCCCCACCAGGCCGCCGAACAGCAGGACTAGTAACTGGGCCTTCAGATAGCGCCACACCATGAGCGTCAGAATATCGCCGCGGGCGCTTCTTGCTGCCAAACACGAAAGCCCCCTTCCCGCCCGGGGAAGGGGGCTTTCGCCTCTGCTAGCGCAGGTACTACTTGATGATCTTGACGACCCGGCCGGCGCCGACGGTACGACCACCCTCACGGATGGCGAACCGCAGACCCTCGTCCATGGCGACAGGCTGGATCAGCTTGACGGTCATCTCGGTGTTGTCACCGGGCATCACCATCTCGGTACCCTCCGGCAGGCTCACCACACCGGTCACGTCGGTGGTGCGGAAGTAGAACTGCGGACGGTAGTTGTTGAAGAACGGCGTGTGGCGACCACCCTCGTCCTTGGACAGGATGTAGGCCTGGCCCTCGAACTCGGTGTGCGGGGTGGTGGTGCCGGGCTTGACCACAACCTGGCCACGCTCGACGTCCTCACGCTTGATACCACGGATCAGCAGACCGACGTTGTCACCGGCCTGGCCCTGGTCCAGCAGCTTGCGGAACATCTCGACACCGGTGACGGTGGTCTTGGTGGTCTCCGGACGGATGCCGACGATCTCGACTTCCTCGTTCACGTTGATCACGCCGCGCTCGACACGACCGGTGACCACGGTGCCACGACCGGTGATGGTGAAGACGTCCTCAACCGGCATCAGGAACGGCTTGTCGGTCTCACGAACCGGGTCCGGGATGGACTCGTCGACGGCCTCCATCAGGTCCTGGACGGACTTGACCCACTTCTCGTCACCCTCGAGGGCCTTTAGAGCCGACACCCGGACCACCGGGGCCTCCTCGTCGAAGTCCTGGGCACCCAGCAGTTCGCGGACCTCCATCTCGACGAGCTCGAGGAGCTCCTCGTCGTCGACCATGTCCGACTTGTTCAGCGCCACCAGGATGTAGGGCACACCGACCTGACGGGCAAGCAGCACGTGCTCGCGGGTCTGCGGCATCGGGCCGTCGGTGGCCGCGACCACCAGGATCGCGCCGTCCATCTGCGCGGCACCGGTGATCATGTTCTTGATGTAGTCGGCGTGGCCCGGCGCGTCGACGTGGGCGTAGTGCCGCTTCTCGGTCTGGTACTCCACGTGGGAGATGTTGATCGTGATACCGCGCTGACGCTCTTCGGGAGCGTTGTCGATCTGGTCGAACGCACGCGACTCGTTCAGGTCCGGGTACTTGTCGTGCAGAACCTTGGTGATAGCCGCGGTCAGCGTGGTCTTGCCGTGGTCAACGTGACCGATGGTCCCGATGTTGACGTGCGGCTTCGTCCGCTCGAACTTCGCCTTCGCCACTTCTTGTCCTCCTGGACTTGTTGGTGCTGGGTTACAGCAGGATTGATCTTTTTTGGTTTGTGCCACCGTAGCGGCACGGGCGGGAAGCTGGTTACTCGCCCGTTGCCTTCGCGATAATCTCCTTCGCCACCTGCGCCGGCACTTCGGCGTAGGAGTCGAACACCATGGAGTAGTTCGCCCGGCCCTGGGTCTTCGACCGCAAGTCTCCGACGTAGCCGAACATCTCCGACAGCGGCACCTGCGCCTTGACGACGCGCGCACCGCTGCGCTCCTCCATGGCCTGAATCTGGCCACGGCGGGAGTTCAGGTCGCCGATCACATCGCCCATGTAGTCCTCGGGCGTGGTGACCTCAACGGCCATGATCGGTTCCAGGATCACCGGCTGCGCGGCAGCGGCAGCCTTCTTCAGTGCCTGCGAGCCGGCCACCTTGAAGGCCATCTCGGAGGAGTCGACGTCGTGGTACTGACCGTCGGTCAGGGTGACCTTGATGTTGACCAGCGGGTAGCCGGCCAGCACGCCGTACTGCATGGCGTCCTGGGCCCCGGCGTCCACCGCGGGAATGTACTCGCGGGGCACGCGGCCACCGGTGACCTTGTTCTCGAACTCGTAGGTCGCACCGTCTTCGCCGGTGAACGGTTCGATGTCGATGAGGACCTTCGCGAACTGGCCCGAGCCACCCGTCTGCTTCTTGTGGGTGTATTCGACCTTCTCCACCTTGCGGCGGATGGTCTCCTTGTAGGCCACCTGCGGCTTGCCGACGTTGGCCTCGACCTTGAACTCGCGGCGCATGCGGTCCACCAGGATGTCCAGGTGCAGCTCGCCCATGCCGCCGATCACGGTCTGACCGGTCTCCTGGTCGAGGTGGACCTTGAAGGTCGGGTCCTCTTCGGCCAGCTTCTGGATGGCCAGGCTCAGCTTCTCCTGGTCACTCTTGGTCTTGGGCTCGATGGCCACCTCGATGACCGGTGCCGGGAACGTCATCGACTCCAGCACGATCTGGTTGTTCGGGTCGCACAGCGTGTCGCCGGTGGTGGTGTCCTTCAGGCCGATCATCGCGTAGATGTGGCCGGCGAACGCCGAGTCGACCGGGTTCTCCTTGTTGGAGTGCATCTGGAACAGCTTGCCCAGCCGCTCCTTCTTGCCCTTGGTCGAGTTGACCACCTGCGTGCCGGACTCCACCTTGCCCGAGTACACCCGGACGTAGGTGAGCTTGCCGAAGAAGGGGTGCACCGCGATCTTGAACGCCAGCGCCGAGAACGGCTCGTCGATGCTGGGCTTGCGGCTGATGACCTCGTCTTCCTTGCCGGGCACGTGGCCCTGCACGGACTCGACGTCCAGCGGCGACGGCAGGTAGTCGATCACCGCGTCCAGCATCGGCTGGACACCCTTGTTCTTGAACGCGCTGCCGCACAGCACCGGGTAGAGCTCCGACGAGACCGTCAGCTTGCGGATGCCGCCCTTGATCTCCTCAATCGAGAGCTCCTCGCCGCCGAGGTACTTCTCCAGCAGAGCCTCGTCGGTCTCGGCGACTGCCTCCAGCAGAGCGGTCCGGTACTCGTCGGCCTTGTCGGCCAGGTCGGCCGGGATCTCGATGGTCTCGTAGGTCTCACCGAGCTTGGTCTCGCCGCGCCACACCTTGGCGTTCATCTCGACCAGGTCGACGATGCCCTCGAAGTCGTTCTCCGCGCCGATCGGCAGCTGGATCACCAGCGGGCGAGCGCCGAGGCGCTCTTCGATGGTGCGCACGGTGAAGTAGAAGTCCGCACCGAGCTTGTCCATCTTGTTGACGAAGCAGATCCGGGGCACGTCGTACTTGTCGGCCTGCCGCCACACCTGCTCGGACTGCGGCTCCACGCCCTCCTTGCCGTCGAACACGGCAACGGCGCCATCGAGAACACGCAGGGAGCGCTCCACCTCGACGGTGAAGTCGACGTGGCCCGGGGTGTCGATGATGTTGATCTGGTTCTTGTTCCAGAAGCAGGTCACCGCGGCGGAGGTGATGGTGATGCCGCGCTCCTGCTCCTGCTCCATCCAGTCGGTCGTGGAGGCACCGTCGTGCGTCTCACCGATCTTGTAGTTGACGCCGGTGTAGTACAGGATCCGCTCGGTCGTCGTCGTCTTACCAGCATCGATGTGCGCCATGATGCCGATATTGCGGACCTTGTTCAGGTCAGTCAGCACATCCTGTGCCACAGCAGTCTTCCCACTCTTTCGGTTACTTCAATTGCTTGTTGTCGCAAGTGTCCGGCTGTTACGCCGGGGTGATCACCAGCGGTAGTGCGCGAACGCCCGGTTGGCCTCGGCCATCTTGTGGGTGTCTTCACGCCGCTTGACGGCGGCACCCAGGCCATTGCTGGCGTCCAGGATCTCGTTGGCCAGGCGCTCGATCATGGTCTTCTCGCGGCGAGCCCGCGAGAAGCTGACCAGCCAGCGCAGTGCCAGCGTGGTGGAGCGCTCGGCGCGCACCTCGACCGGAACCTGGTAGGTGGCACCACCGACGCGGCGGCTGCGAACCTCGAGAGCCGGCTTGACGTTGTCCATAGCACGCTTGAGCGTCACCACCGGGTCGGTACCGGTCTTGTCCCGAGCCTGCTCGAGAGCGCCGTAGACGATGCGCTCGGCCAGCGACTTCTTGCCGTCCAGCAGCACCTTGTTGACCAGCTGGGTAACCAGCTGCGACCCGTAGACGGGGTCGTTGACCAGCGGACGCTTGGGTGCGGGGCCCTTGCGCGGCATCAGCTCTTCTCCTTCTTCGCGCCGTAGCGGCTGCGGGCCTGCTTGCGGTTCTTGACTCCCTGGGTGTCCAGCGAGCCGCGGATGATCTTGTAGCGCACACCCGGCAGGTCCTTCACCCGGCCACCACGCACCAGCACCATCGAGTGCTCCTGCAGGTTGTGACCCTCACCCGGGATGTAGGCGGTCACCTCCACCTGGCTGGTCAGCTTGACGCGCGCCACCTTGCGAAGCGCCGAGTTCGGCTTCTTCGGGGTGGTGGTGTACACGCGGGTGCACACGCCCCGTCGCTGCGGGCTGCCCTTGAGGGCCGCGGTCTTCACCTTGGCGACCTTGTCGCGGCGGCCCTTACGGACCAGCTGCTGAATGGTTGGCATCTACCGGCTTCCTGTATCGCTGTTCAAAACTGTCGTAATCCGCGGTCTGTGCCCCACCGCTACCCCGCGGTCGGGCGTGTCGCATGGGCCGCCGCGGATTCCTCCGCTGCATAATGGACATGCGAATTGGGCCAGGCGCGCGCGTTATGTCACCAAACGCGCCTCGTGGCCAGGCACGAGCTACCACAATACCCGGCAGCACTCCGGCAGGTCAAAGCGCGTGCCCAGCGTCCCCCGCGGCCCCTCCGCCCCGGCGCCACTACTGGGTGCGGCTGTCCATCGCCGAGGCCAGCCTGCGCACCATGTCGGAGAAGACAGCGTCGGTGTCCACATCGTCCATCACGCCGGTCATCTCCAACAGGACAAAGCCGTGCATCGCCGCCCAGAACTCCAGCGCCGCGTGAAACGCCCGGTCCCCTTCGAGCCCGTACGACTCCAACACTTCGATGACCGGGGCGGCGGCCCGGCTGGCTGCGGCGGTGTACTCCGGATCGTCGCCGCCCAATGGCATCCGCGTGAACGCCGAATACCGGCCGGGGTGGTGATGGGCATAGCTGCGGTAGGCACCGGCCATCACCAGCACCGCATCATCGCGGGCGCGGCCCTGCCCGACTTGGGTCAGCATCTCGAGAATGTCATCGATCACCCGCATCCGCATGGCGCGGCGCAGGTCGTTGAGGCTGTGCACGTGGTTATACAGCGACGGGCCCTTGGTGCCCAGCTGGGTGGCCAACGCGTTGATGGTCAACGCGTCCCAGCCCTCACGGTCCAGGAAATTCAAAGCCGCGTTGACGATGACTTCCCGGCTCAGCTTGACCGGGCGCGCCCCCGATTTGCCGTTGGCGCGCGAGCGACCCGCCGCTGCGGGCGGGTCTGGTCGAGCTGACATGGCGTACGCCCTTCGTATCGTGCGGCGGGAGGAGATCAGCACAGAACTCTAATGGACCAATTAGTGGGGGAACCCGAGTACGCGCCAGCTGGTGCGACGTAAGCTTTGCCGAGATTGCGTCCGGTGAGAGGGGCTCGGCGATGAAATGGACCGCTCTGGCTAGTGCGTTGCTCGGTTTGGCCGCCGGTTCGCTGGTGGCAGCCGCGAGCGCTCAGGCCGTACCCGGCGACATCCACATCTACGGGGTGCACGAGACGCACACGCTGGACTGCGACGGCGGGACGCTGTTCATCAACGGCGTCAACCTAACCATCCACGCGATGGGCACCTGCTACGCGGTTACCACGCAGGGCTCGCAAAACACCGTGATCGCCGACACCATCGTCAACGACGTCACCGTCTACGGTAACGACACGACCGTGTACTTCCACAATGGCGACCCGCTGCTGTTCGACCGGGGACGCGAGCTGGGGATGACCAACCGGCTCCAACGCGTACCGGCGTGACCCACGTTCTCCGGGTCAATCTCTGCTCGCTGCTGGCCGGCGGAATCACGCTGCTTACGGTAGTGCTCACCGGCTGCGAGTCGGAGGCGCCGCCCAAGTCCTCGCGGATCTCGCAGAACTTCGACGGCCGGTTCGCCAACACGATCAGATACGAGTCGTTCGGTGCGACATCGGCCCTGGACTGTGCCGACGGCAAATCGCTGAATGTGGCCGGTTCGAACAACAAGCTGACTGTCCGGGGCCGCTGCGAGGCGGTGAACGTAGCCGGTGCCGACAACCGCATCACCATCGAGCGCGTCGACAAGACGCTGACGATCACCGGGCTCAACAACTCCGTCACCTACCGCGGCGGCGATCCCAAGATCGACAACCGCGGGTCGGGTAACACCGTCGCCGACAGACGCTGACGGGCCGCCGGCGGGACTCCCCGGCGTCAAGCCTCGCGGCGGTCGCAAGCGCGGCGAAGCCGGGTGCTGGGGGTACCTCCCGCTTGCGGGGGACGGGCCGCCGGCGTCACGCTTTAGCGCCGTGGCGGCCGGCCCCGCCGGCGAAGCGGCCCGCCCCACGCAGCGCCTCGTCGGCAACCCGCTCGATGCTTTCGAATTCGGCGTCCATCGCGTGGGATTCGGTCATGCCCCACTGCCGCAGCGCCGACAACCGATCCGAGCGCAGGCAACCCTGTGGCAACTCCGCCAGTTCGCGGGCCAGCTGCTCGGCCGCGCTCCGCGCCTCCCCCATCGGGACAACACGATTGGCCAGTCCGATCGCGAGCGCCTCTTCGGCGTCGACGGCACGGCCGGTGAGGATCATGTCCATGGCGCGACTGTGGCCGATCAGTCTGGGTAATCGCACGGTGCCGCCGTCGATAAGCGGAACGCCCCAGCGTCGGCAGAACACGCCGAAGTTCGCGTCGGCCTCGACCACTCGCATGTCACACCACAGCGCCAACTCCAGGCCACCGGCCACCGCGTAGCCGCTGACCGCGGCAATCACCGGTTTGGACAACATCATTCGGGTCGGACCCATGGGGCCAGGCCCGCTGCGGTGGGTCTGATTGGCGTTCGGCGTACCCATTGCTTTGAGATCGGCTCCCGCGCAGAAGGTTCCGTGGTCGCCCCACAGCACGGCAACCGACGCGCTCGCATCGCGGTTGAACTCGTCGAACGCCTGATACAGCGCGGCGGCGGTCGGGCCGTCGACGGCGTTACGGGCCTGCGGCCGATCCAGGATCACCGTGGTGACCGGGCCACTGCGCTCCACGCGCACCGCACTCATCGCAGCACCGCCTCTCGGTCCGCGTCGCGTCGCGCGCCCAGTTCATTGGCGAACTCTGCGTAGCCACTGCGGATCCGGGTCCCCGGCCAGTCCGCAGGAAGCAGTTCGGGTGGCAGCACCGGGTCGAGGCGCAGGTGGCGAACCATGGCCGCCGCCACGATGAAGCGGCTTGGTATGTCCTCGGCGTCGGCCATCGCGGCCAGCAGCTCGTGGCCAGTCTGCGACCACCCCGCCAGATCCCACAGCGTGGCGGCCAAGTCAGCGGGCTTCTCGTCGCGAGCGGTGAGCAACCGGGTGTATCTCCCGAGCTCCTCGCCCAGCTCGACGTCGATGTTGTCCGGGCGCATCCAGAATCCCTCGCGCAGCTCGGCGAAGCGCCGGTTAACCAACCCCGAGCGCAAAGCCGCCCGGGTTCGCGCATCGCAGCCGATGCTGGTGATCACCACGGCCAGCCAGCCACCGTCCCAGCGCTTGGTCTGCGGATTCAGCGCCGCGTCCTGGAGACGCTGTCGCTCCAGCAGACGCTCGGACAGCCCGTACCCCTCGACCGAGCGGACCAGGTCCCCGGCCGCGACCAACCGGGTCAGCGCCACCCGCAAGGCTGTTTCTTTGATCCCGAAGCCCATTGTCAATCGCAGCAATTCAGCCGCCGTGGCCGATGCGGGGTGGGCCCCCAGCAGCACCGACAGGACTACCGAGCGGGCCGTCATACGCACTGGCTTTGACATCGGGTGGCCGCCTAGACCCCGGAAGTCTTCCGGCCGTAGTCGCCGAACGGTTCGTCGCGGTGCCGCACCGCGTCGCGGAACCCGTGCTGCACCGCGTCGGCGACGAATGCGTGCCCCTCCGGCGTGTGCCGCGCCACCCCGTCGAACACGGTGCTGACCATGCGGCTGGTGGCCACGCCCTGCTGGAGCAGTGCGGTGTTGAGGGCGAGTTTGGCCATGATCAGTTGGTTGACCGGCATGGCGGCGATACGGGCCACTAGGTGTTCGGTGCGCTCGTCGAGATCAGCGGGGTCGGGGGCCTCGATCGCCAGGCCCCATTCGGCGGCCTGGGCTCCGCTGATGCAATCTCCGGTCAGCAGTAGACGTTTGGCACGCTGGTCGCCGAGACGGTGCGCCCACAGCCCGGCCGCCGGCACTCCCCAGACCCGCATCGGCGGGTAGCCGATCTTGGCGTCGGACGCCGCGATCACCTGGTCGGCGTGGAGCGCGATGTCGGTGCCACCGGCCACGCAGTAGCCGTGGATCTTGACCACGGTGGGCTTGTCGGCGTGCATCAGTGAGGCGAAGCCGCGGACGAAGCGGCTCATCATCTGGTAGTCGATCATCGGATCCCACGGCTGATCCGAGCGGTGGTTGGTCGCCTGTGTCTTACCGTCGAGCACACTGCCCCGGTAGTTCTCCCCGCCCGCCGACGCTGAGCCTTCGGCGTAGGCGCCCAGGTCGAATCCGGCGCAGAATCCCTCGCCGCGACCCGACACCAGGATCACATGCACGTGGGGATCCAGGTCGGCGCGTTCCACCAGCGCCGACAGTTCCAGCGGGGTGTCGGCCGTGATGGCGTTGCCGTGTTCCGGGCGGTTGAAGGTGATCCGGGCGATGCGGTCGGTGACCTCGTAGGTCATCGTCCGAAGGTTGTCGAACTCGACCGGGGCGATGTGGTGTCGCATGGCGTGCGCTGACCTCAGCCCTTGACCAGGGCACGCTCGATGATCGGCCCGAGGTCGAGGCTGGCCGGCAGGGTGCCGAACGCACCACCCCATTGGCCGCCGAGCCGCGTCGCCAGGAACGCCTCGGCGACGGCCGGGTGGCCGTGGCGGACCAGCAACCCGCCCTGCAACGCCAGGCAGATGTCCTCGGCGATCTTGCGCGCCTGGTACTGGGCGGCGACCACGTCGGCGCCCAGGTCCGCCAGCCGGGCTTTCAACGCGTCGACGTGGGCGTCGAGGCGGTGATCCTGGCCGGCGGTCTCGGCGAGCTCATCGAAGAGCACGGCCACCGATTGGGGCTGGGTGGCCAGGGCGCGCAGGGTGTCCAGGGCGCTGACGTTGCCCGAACCTTCCCAGATGCCCATCAACGGTGCCTCCCGGTAGAGCCGCGGCATCAGGGAGTCCTCGATGTAGCCGTTGCCGCCCAGGCATTCCATCGCCTCGGCGGCGTGCGGGGTGGCGCGCTTGCATACCCAATACTTGGTGGCTGCCAGCCCGATCCGGCGCAGCAGGCCCTCCCGTTCATCTCCGCGGACCGCCTTGTCGGTGGCGCCGGCCATCCGCATCGACACCATGGTGGCGGCCTCGGCCTCCACCGCCAGGTCGGCCAGCACGTTACGCATCAGTGGCTGGTCGATCAGGTAAGCGCCGAACGCCTTGCGGTGCTGGGCGTGGTAGCTGGCGCGAGCCAGTCCCATCCGCATGCTGGTGGCACTGCCCAGCGCGCAGTCCAGGCGGGTGAGGTTGACCATCTCGATGATGACCGAGACCCCGCGGCCCTCCTCCCCCACCAGCCAGGCGGTYGCGCCCTCGTACTCGATCTCACTGGAGGCGTTGGCGTGGTTGCCGAGCTTGTCCTTGAGCCGCTGCAGCCGCATCCGGTTGCGGGTGCCGTCAGGCAGGATCCGGGGCAGGAAGAAACAGCTCAGTCCGCCGGGAGCCTGCGCCAGCACCAGGAACACGTCGCACATCGGCGCGGAGGTGAACCATTTGTGCCCTGTCAGGGTGTAGCTGCCATCAGCGTTCGGCACCGCCTGGGTGGTACCGGCGCGCACATCGGAGCCGCCCTGCTTTTCGGTCATCGACATCCCGGCGGTGATGCCGGCCTTGGTGGCCGGCACCTTCAACTCGGGGTCGTAGACCCGGCTGGTCAGCAGGGGCTCGTAGGTCTTGGCGAGTTCGGCGTTGTGGCGCAGCGCGGGCACGATCGCGTAGGTCATCGAGATCGGACAGACGTGGCCCGGCTCGGCGGTCCACACCCCGGTCTGCGCGGCGCGGACGACATGTGCGCCGGGTCGCGGGTCGGCCCATGGGGCCGCGTGCAGGCCGTGGGCAATCGCGGTGCGCATCAGCTCGTGGTAGGCCGGGTCGTATTCCACTTCGTCGATCCGGTTACCGACGACGTCGTGGGTGTGCAGCACCGGCCGGTGGCGGTCGGCCAGCGCGCCCCAGCGTTGCACCTGCTTGGATCCGGAAGTCGCACCGAGGTCGGTGACTTCGTCGACGCCCCATTGGCCGCCCTCGCGGATCAGCGACTCGATGAGGACCGGGGACGACGCCGGGTTATAGCCTTCCAACGGAAGGACCTGGTTGGTGACGATGTGCGTATCGGCCATAGCCGAATATTACAGTTTTTGCACGCATGCACAATGGGTGTAATAAAATTGATGTCGGCACATAAAAACGGCGGTCACAGCCTGGGGTCGGGAGGTTCCAAGCTGTGACCGCCGTCGTTTTGGGGCGCCGGACTAGGTGCTGCGCACTCCCCCCACACCATGCTGGTGTCGCTCAGGCATTTGGACCCCCTCCAGTCCTGAGACGTGTGCGCAGCTGCCGCGGTCACGGCGCCTAGGAAAGTTGTAGCACACAACCGACCCAATGTCGCCCATTGCGTGACAAATCAGTCATTTCGGATGTTTTTTCGGCCGGTCGGCACCCCGGGCGCCGGTCAACTCAGCCGCTCACGCAGGAACGCTATGTCGGCCTTGCGGCCCTCCTCTGCGGTCTCGCAGATCACCGGGGCACCGGCGGCCTCGACCACGGCGACCAACAGGTCGGGGTCGATCTGGCCGTCACCGAAGTTGGCGTGCCGGTCCCGTCCGGAGCCGGGCGCGTCCTTGGAGTCGTTGCAGTGCACCAGATCGATGCGGCCGGTGATCGCCTTGATGCGCTCCACAGCGTCGGGCAGGGATTCCCCGGCCGCCCAGGTGTGGCAGGTGTCCAGGCAGAACCCGACGCCGGTGTCACCGATGTGGTCCCACAGTTTGGCGATGGTGTCGAAGTGGCGGGCCATCGCATAGTCGCCGCCCGCGGTGTTCTCCAGGTACACCGGGACGGTGCTCTCCAGACGGTCCAGCGCCTTGCGCCACCGCGCGAACCCGGCCTGCGGGTCGTCGTCGTCGGCCGTCACGTGGCCACCGTGCACGATCACCGCGGCCGCGCCGATGTCAGCGGCCGCCTCGCAGGTCTGCTGCAAGATGGTGCGCGACGGGATGCGCACCCGGTTGTTCGGCGAGGCGACGTTGATCAGATACGGCGCATGCACATAGATCGGCAGCGCCGCCGCGCGAAGTTGCGCCGCGTCCTCGCGCGGTTTGGGTGGCTTCCAACTCTGCGGGTTACCGAGGAAGATCTGCACCACATCGGCGCCCTCGGCTTCCGCGGCCGCCAGCGGATTCTGCGGGCGCACATGGGATCCGATCAACACGGCGGCCAGCCTACCGGCGCCGCGACCGGCCACCTCAGCCCAGTTCTGTCGGCCAGGTGTGCACCGGCTGGTTGGTGTGCATGTGTGTGCAGTAGCGGCTCAGCATCTCCGCCAATGCGTCCTGCCGGCTCAAGCCCTGGGCCTGTAGCGCGCGGACCGTCGACACCTGCCAGGTGGCGCCGTTGCGTCCGGTTGCCACCCGGTCGGCGATGATGCCGAGGAACCGGTCGATCACCTCGGCGGCCACGCCCCACTCCTCGAGCCCGTGGCGGGCGAGCGGCAACAACTCACGCCGGGTCAGTTCCGCCACGCTCACCTCGCCCAGCTCCGGCCAGAACAGCCGGGCATCCATACCCAGGCGCGCGGCGCGGCGAAAGTTGTCGTGTGCCACCGCAAAACTCATCTGGGTCCACAGCGGGCGCTGGTCGAGGGCCAGGCTGCGCAGCAGCCCGTAGTAGAACACCGCATTGGCCACCATGTCGGCGACAGTGGGACCCGAGGGCAGGACCCGGTTCTCCACCCGCAGGTGCGGTCTTCCGTCGACCACGTCGTAAACCGGGCGATTCCAGCGGTACACCGTGCCGTTGTGCAGCCGCAGCTCGGCCAGTTGCGGGGTGCGTCCCCGGGCCAGCTCGTCGGCCGGGTCCTCCTCGGAGACTTCGGGAAGCAGCGACGGGAAGTAACGCACGTTCTCCTCGAACAGGTCGAAGATCGAGGTGATCCACCGCTCGCCGAACCACACCCGGGGCCGCACCCCCTGGTTCTTCAGTTCGTCGGGTCGGGTGTCGGTGGACTGCGCGAACAACTCCACCCGGGTCTCCGCCCACAGGCGGTGACCGAAGAAGTAGGGCGAGTTGGCGCCGATCGCCAGTTGCGGGCCGGCCAGTACCTGGGCGGCGTTCCAGTAGTTGGCGAAGTCGGCCGGCGAGACCTGCAGGTGCAACTGCATGCTGGTGCAAGCCGATTCCGGTGCGATGTTCTCCGCGTGCAGATTCAGCGGCTCGGGGCCGTCGATGTCGATGTCGATGTCTTCGCCTCGCGCCGCGAAGATCGAGTCATTGAGCGCCGCGTACCGCGCCGAATCACTCATCCAGTCACCGGCCAGATGTTCGGGCATCAGGGTGGGCAGGATGCCGATCATGACGATGCCCGCATCGTTTGTGCGGGCTTTGGCCTGCGCGTCATTGAGGCTGGCACGCACCTCGGCTTCCAGTTCCAGGGCTGCGCGCGCGGTGAACTGACGAGGCGGCACGTTGAATTCGATGTTGTAGGAGCCCAGTTCCCGTTGGAATGCCGGATCGTCGATCGAGGACAACACGCCGGCATTCGACATGGCCGGGTGATGGTCGTCGCCGATCAGGTTGCCCTCGATCTCCATACCGGTCAGCGGCGGCTCACACTCGAAGCTGGCCTGCGCCAGCATCGTCTCGAAGACGTCCAGGCACTGCTGAATCTTGCGCCGGTATTGGCGACGCTGGGTGCGCGAGTAGGCGGTGCGGTTGACTTCGTCCCCCATCTCAACGATGCAACCCGGTCTGGCGGCCGGCCGCAACCTGGGCAGGCCCGCCTCCCCCTGTGCAAAGCTCCTCACCCGCGCCGCGACAAGACGCGAAAGCCCCCATTTCGAGTTCGAAATGGGGGCTTTCGGGACTGCTCGCGCAGAACGGATCTAGCGGTAGTCGCTGTACCCGTAGTCGTCCAGCGGAACCGCGGCACCGGTGGCGGCGCCGAAGTCCGGGCTGTAGTACTGATCCTCGTAGGACGGGATCGTGTACGCAGCGGCCCGGGCCTCCTCGGTGGGCTGCACGGCGATGTTGCGGTACCGGTTGATGCCGGTGCCGGCCGGGATCAGCTTGCCGATGATCACATTCTCCTTCAGACCCTGCAGCTTGTCGCTGCGGCAGTTGATCGCCGCATCGGTCAGCACGCGCGTGGTCTCCTGGAAGGACGCCGCCGACAGCCACGAGTCGGTGGCCAGCGACGCCTTGGTGATACCCATCAGCACCGGACGTCCGGCCGCGGGCTCGAGGCCCTCAGCCACCACCCGACGGTTCGCGGTCTCGAACTCGGCCCGCTCGGTCAGCGAACCGGGCAGGAACTCCGTGGCGCCCGAGTCGATGATGGTCACCCGGCGCAGCATCTGCCGGACGATCACCTCGATGTGCTTGTCATGGATCGACACACCCTGGGCCCGGTAGACCTGCTGAACCTCGTTGACCAGGTGGATCTGCACCTCGCGCGGGCCCTGCACACGCAGCACCTCGTGCGGGTCGGCCGAGCCCTCCATGAGCTGCTGGCCGACCTCGACGTGGTCGCCGTCAGCCAGCAACCGCTCCGAGCCGTCCTCGTGCTTGAACACGCGCAGCCGCTGGCGCTTGGGCAGCTTGTCGTAGACCACTTCCTCGCCACCGTCATCCGGCACGATCGTGATCTTGTAGAACTTCTCGCCCTCTTCCAGCTGCACCCGTCCGGCGACGTCGGCGATCGGCGCCTTGCCGCGCGGAATCCGGGCCTCGAACAGCTCCTGCACACGCGGCAGACCACCGGTGATGTCGTCACCGACGCCACCCTGGTGGAAGGTACGCATGGTCAGCTGAGTACCGGGCTCACCGATGGACTGGGCCGCGACGATACCGACCGCCTCACCGATGTCGACCAGCTTGCCGGTGGCCATCGAGCGGCCGTAGCAGGTGGCACACACGCCGGTTCCGGTGGCGCAGGTCAACACCGAGCGCACCTTTACCTGCGCGATGCCGGCAGCCAGCAGCGCCTCGATCGACGGGTCGCCGAGGTCGTGGCCGCGCTCGATGACGACCTTGCCCTTCTCGTCGGCCGCGTCGACGGCCAACGTGCGGGCGTAGGCCGACGTCTCGATGAACGGGTTGCGGATCAGCGATCCGTCCGCGGCCACCTCGGCCAGCTCCACCATGATGCCGCGCTCGGTGCCGCAGTCGTGCTCGCGCACGATCACGTCCTGGGACACGTCGACCAGACGACGCGTCAGGTAACCCGAGTCAGCGGTACGCAGGGCGGTGTCCGCCAAGCCCTTTCGGGCGCCGTGGGTGTTGATGAAGTACTCCAACACCGTCAGGCCCTCACGGAAGGAGGACTTGATCGGGCGCGGGATGAACTCACCCTTCGGGTTGGTCACCAGACCCTTCATGCCGGCCAGCGTCCGGGTCTGGGTGAAGTTACCCGTAGCACCGGAGTCGACGATGGTGATGATCGGGTTGTCGGCCGGGTAGTGGTCACGCAGCGCCTGACCCACTTCCTCGGTGGCTTCCTTCCAGATCTCCACCAGCGCCTCGTTGCGCTCTTCGCGGTTGAGAGCGCCACGCTGGAACTGCTTCTCCAGCTTGTCGGCACGCTCCTCGTAGGAGTCGAGGATCTCCTTCTTGCGCGGCGGCACCAGCACGTCGGCCATCGAAACCGTGACACCCGAACGGGTGGCCCAGTGGAAGCCGGCGTCCTTGAGCTTGTCGACGGTCTGGGCGACCACAATCATCGGGTAGCGCTCAGCCAGGTCGTTGATGATGACGGCCTGAACCTTCTTGTGCATCTGCTTGTTCACGAACGGGTAGCCGGTCGGCAGCAGCTCGTTGAACAACACCCGGCCCAGCGTGGTCTCGGCGATCCAGGCACCGCCCGGGCGCCAGCCGTTGACCCCGAACAGCTCGGTCTCCACCTCGGCCGGCGGCCGCAGCTGGTCCAGACGCACCTTGATCCTGGCCCGCACGCTCAACGCACCACGGTCGACGGCCATGATCGCCTCGGCTGGCGAGGCGTACACGCCGGTCTCCGGGCGGTCCTTGGCTGCCGGGGTGTATTCGCCTGTCTCACCTTCGATCTCGGTGGTCAGGTAGTACAGCCCGGTGACCATGTCCAGACGCGGCATGGCCAGCGGCCGACCCGAGGCCGGCGACAGGATGTTGTTCGACGACAGCATCAGGATGCGGGCCTCGGCCTGCGCCTCGGCGCTCAGCGGCAGGTGCACCGCCATCTGGTCACCGTCGAAGTCGGCGTTGAAGGCCTCACACACCAGC
The DNA here is from genome assembly GCF_900604305.1 of Mycobacterium sp. P7213. NCBI lineage: Bacteria > Bacillati > Actinomycetota > Actinomycetes > Mycobacteriales > Mycobacteriaceae > Mycobacterium > Mycobacterium sp. P7213. The sequence goes on along the minus strand of NZ_UWOA01000003.1, from coordinate 98,528 downwards.
GGGTGCAGCTGAATGGCCTTGCCTTCCACCAGCTGCGGCTCGAAGGCCTGAATGCCCAGGCGGTGCAGCGTGGGTGCACGGTTGAGCAGCACCGGGTGCTCGGCGATGACCTCTTCGAGGACGTCCCACACCTGAGGACGCTGACGCTCCACCATCCGCTTGGCGCTCTTGATGTTCTGCGCGTGGTTGAGGTCAACCAGTCGCTTCATCACGAACGGCTTGAACAGCTCCAGGGCCATCAGCTTGGGCAGACCGCACTGGTGCAGCTTGAGCTGCGGGCCGACCACGATGACCGAACGGCCGGAGTAGTCGACACGCTTGCCGAGCAGGTTCTGACGGAACCGGCCCTGCTTGCCCTTGAGCAGGTCGGAGAGCGACTTCAGCGGACGGTTGCCCGGTCCGGTGACCGGCCGGCCACGACGTCCGTTGTCGAACAGCGCGTCGACGGACTCCTGCAGCATCCGCTTCTCGTTGTTGACGATGATCTCGGGGGCGCCGAGGTCGATCAGTCGCTTGAGGCGGTTGTTGCGGTTGATGACCCGGCGGTACAGGTCGTTGAGGTCGGAGGTCGCGAAGCGGCCACCGTCAAGCTGCACCATCGGACGCAGCTCCGGCGGGATCACCGGCACCGCGTCCAGAACCATGCCCATCGGGGAGTTACCCGACTGCTGGAATGCGGCGACCACCTTGAGGCGCTTGAGGGCACGAAGCTTCTTCTGCCCCTTGCCGTTCTTAATGATGTCGCGCAGCAGCTCGGCCTCGGCGTCGATGTCGAAGGTCTCGATGAGCTTCTGGATCGACTCGGCACCCATGGCACCGGTGAAGTACTCGCCGTAGCGGTCCACCAGCTCGCGGTAGACGGTCTCGTCGACGATCAGCTGCTTGGGAGCCAGCTTGACGAAGGTGTCCCAGATGTTGTCGAGGCGGTCCAATTCACGCTGAGCACGGTCGCGCAGCTGACGCATCTCGCGCTCGCCGCCGTCGCGAACCTTGCGGCGCACATCGGCTTTCGCGCCCTCGGCCTCCAGCTCGGCCAGGTCGGTCTCGAGCTTCTGGGCGCGGGCCTCCAGGTCGGCGTCGCGCTGGTCCTCGACGGCCTTCTTCTCGACGACCATCTCGGCTTCCAGCGTGGACAGCTCGTTGTGGCGCATCTCGGTGTCGACGCTGGTGATCACGTAGGCCGCGAAGTAGATGATCTTTTCGAGGTCCTTGGGCGCCAAGTCCAGCAGGTAACCCAAGCGAGACGGCACGCCCTTGAAGTACCAGATGTGGGTGACCGGGGCGGCCAGTTCGATGTGGCCCATCCGCTCACGACGCACCTTGGCGCGAGTCACCTCGACGCCACAGCGCTCACAGATGATGCCCTTGAAGCGCACCCGCTTGTACTTGCCGCAGTAGCACTCCCAGTCGCGAGTCGGTCCGAAGATCTTCTCGCAGAACAGGCCGTCCTTCTCGGGCTTGAGCGTGCGGTAGTTGATCGTTTCCGGCTTCTTGACCTCACCGTAGGACCATTGCCGGATGTCCTCCGCGGTCGCCAGGCCGATGCGGAGCTCATCGAAGAAGTTGACGTCGAGCACGTAACTCCCTTTCCCCTTGCGGGTTTAGTAGCGAGTAATTAAGCGAGGTCCTCAACAGAGGCGGATTCGTTGCGGGACAGGTTGATTCCCAGGTTCGCGGCTGCCCGCTCCAGGTCCTCGTCCTCGCCTTCGCGCAATTCGATCGCCGCACCGTCCTTCGCCAGCACCTCAACGTTGAGGCACAGCGACTGCAGCTCTTTGAGCAGCACCTTGAAGGACTCCGGGATACCCGGTTCGGGGATGTTCTCGCCCTTGACGATCGCCTCGTAGACCTTGACACGACCGACCGTGTCGTCGGACTTGATCGTCAACAACTCCTGCAGCGTGTACGCCGCACCGTAGGCCTGCATGGCCCAGCACTCCATCTCACCGAACCGCTGGCCACCGAACTGCGCCTTACCGCCCAGCGGCTGCTGGGTGATCATCGAGTACGGGCCGGTGGAACGCGCGTGGATCTTGTCGTCCACCAGGTGGTGCAGCTTCATGATGTACATGTAGCCGACGGTCACCGGGTACGGGAACGGCTCACCGGAGCGACCGTCGAACAGCATCGCCTTGCCGTCACCGTTGACCATGACCTCGCCGTCGCGGTTGGTCAGCGTCGAGGACAGCAGACCCTGCAGCTCGGCCTCCCGCGCACCGTCGAACACCGGCGTCGCGGTACGGGTGTCGGGCCCGGCGGCGTACAGCTCCTCGGGGAGCTTGTCCGCCCAGTCCGGCACACCGGCCGCCACGTCGATGTTCCAACCGGTCTTGGCGATCCAGCCCAGGTGGGTCTCCAGGATCTGACCGATGTTCATCCGTCGCGGCACACCGTGGGTGTTCAAGATGATGTCGACCGGGGTGCCGTCCGGCAGGAACGGCATGTCCTCGGCCGGCAGGATCTTGCCGATGACGCCCTTGTTGCCGTGGCGACCGGCCAGCTTGTCACCGTCGGAGATCTTGCGCTTCTGCGCGACGTAGACGCGCACCAGCTCGTTGACCCCGGCGGGCAGCTCGTCGTCGTCCTCGCGGGAGAACACCCGGATGCCGATGACCTTGCCGGACTCGCCGTGCGGCACCTTCAGGGAGGTGTCGCGGACTTCCCGGGCCTTCTCGCCGAAGATCGCGCGCAGCAGCCGCTCCTCGGGCGTCAGCTCGGTCTCACCCTTGGGGGTGACCTTGCCGACCAGGATGTCGCCGTCGCGGACCTCGGCGCCGATGCGGACGATGCCGCGCTCGTCGAGGTCGGCCAGCACCTCGTCGGAGACGTTCGGGATGTCCCGGGTGATCTCCTCGGCGCCCAGCTTGGTGTCACGGGCGTCGATCTCGTGCTCCTCGATGTGGATCGAGGTCAGCGTGTCCTCTTCGACCAGCCTGTTGGACAGGATGATCGCGTCCTCGTAGTTGTGCCCTTCCCACGGCATGATCGCCACGAGCAGGTTCTTGCCCAGGGCCATCTCACCGTTGTCGGTGCACGGGCCGTCCGCGATCACCTGGCCGGTCTCGACACGCTGGCCGGCGTCGACGATCGGACGCTGGTTGGCGCAGGTGCCGTGGTTGGACCGGTTGAACTTGCGCATCCGGTAGGTCTGCCTGGTGCCGTCATCGGCCATCACCGTGACGTAGTCGGCGGACACCTCCTCGATGACACCGGTCTTGTCGGCGACGATCACGTCGCCGGCGTCGATCGCGGCGCGCAGTTCCATGCCGGTACCCACCAGCGGTGCCTCGCTGCGCACCAGCGGAACCGCCTGACGCTGCATGTTGGCACCCATCAGGGCGCGGTTGGCGTCGTCGTGCTCGAGGAACGGGATCATGGCCGTGGCCACCGACACCATCTGGCGCGGCGAGACGTCCATGTAGTCGACCTCGGCGGAGGAGACGTACTCGACTTCGCCACCCTTACGGCGGACCAGAACGCGGTCCTCGCTGAAGCGGCCGTCGTCCTCCAGCGGCGAGTTGGCCTGCGCCACAACGTGGCGGTCCTCCTCGTCGGCGGTCAGGTACTCGATGTCATCGCTGACCACACCGTCGTTTACCTTGCGGTAGGGGGTCTCGATGAAGCCGAACGGGTTGACCCGTGCGTACACCGACAGCGATCCGATCAGACCGATGTTGGGGCCTTCCGGGGTCTCGATCGGACACATCCGGCCGTAGTGGGACGGGTGCACGTCACGAACTTCCAGGCCGGCCCGCTCACGCGACAGACCGCCCGGCCCCAGCGCCGACAGCCGGCGCTTGTGGGTCAGACCCGACAGCGGGTTGTTCTGGTCCATGAACTGGGAGAGCTGGCTGGTGCCGAAGAACTCCTTGATCGCGGCGACCACTGGGCGGATGTTGATCAGGGTCTGCGGCGTGATGGCCTCGACGTCCTGAGTGGTCATCCGCTCACGGACCACGCGCTCCATCCGGGACAGACCGACCCGGATCTGGTTCTGGATCAGCTCACCCACGGTGCGCAGACGGCGGTTTCCGAAGTGGTCGATGTCGTCGACCTCGACGGGAACCTCGACACCACCAGGCACCGTCATGGTGGCCGATACGCCATCCTGAGCGGCCTGGTGCAGACGCACCAGGTACTCGATGGTGGCCACGATGTCCTCTTCGGTCAGCGTGGTCGGCTGCGACTCGCCCGGGTTGGCGGTCAGGCCCAGCTTCTTGTTGATCTTGTAGCGACCCACCCGCGCCAGGTCGTAGCGCTTCTCCTTGAAGAACAGGTTCTCCAGCAGCGTCTGCGCGGACTCCTTGGTGGGGGGCTCGCCCGGACGCAGCTTGCGGTAGATGTCCAGCAGCGCCTCGTCGGAGTTGGCGGCGTTGTCCTTCTCCAGCGTCGACATCATGATCTCGGAGAAGCCGAAGCGCTCGCGGATCTGCTCGGAGGTCCAGCCCAGCGCCTTGAGCAGCACGGTGACCGGCTGCCGGCGCTTGCGGTCGATACGAACGCCCACCAGGTCGCGCTTGTCGACGTCGAACTCCAGCCAGGCGCCGCGGCCCGGGATCACCTTCACCGAGTGCAGCGTCTTCTCGGTCGACTTGTCGATGTTGGCGTCGAAGTACACGCCAGGAGAACGCACCAGCTGGGAGACCACCACCCGCTCGGTGCCGTTGATGATGAAGGTGCCCTTCTCCGTCATCATCGGGAAGTCACCCATGAACACCGTCTGGCTCTTGATCTCGCCGGTGTTGTTGTTGATGAACTCCGCGGTGACGAACAGCGGGGCCGCGTACGTCATGTCCTTGTCGCGGCACTCCTCGACCGGGGCCTTGACCTCGTCGAACCGCGGGTCGGAGAACGACAGCGACATCGAGCCGGAGAAGTCCTCAATCGGGGACAGCTCTTCGAGAACCTCTTCGAGGCCACCCTTGGGCGCAGCACCGGTCTGCGCGGCCATCTTCTCGCGCCACTCCGACGCCCCGATCAGCCACTGGAACGAGTCGGTCTGCACATCGAGCAGACCCGGAACCTCGAGGGGTTCACGCAGCTTGGCGAAGGAGACCCGGTTCGGGGCTCCGGGCACAGAACTATTGGGAGAATTCTGGGTGGTAGTACCTGAAGCGTTCTTTTTGCTCTGGCGGGAGACTGCCAAGATGCATCCTTCCAGCACCTAATGCGGCCAGCGGATTCCGGCTCTCACCGGACCCGTTCGCTGCGAATATTCGACCGTTGGTTCGGCTGGCGAACGCTCTGTCCGGTCTCACGCACAGCCAAACCACGAGGTGACAAGCCAAAACGAGCCAATAACGTGACTCAGGCTGGTACTGCGGTGTTCGGGTGCGGGTAAGGGATGGGCAGGAGGAAGCCAGCGCAACGTCCAACAATAGCGCAGGCTGACGCAATCCTCAACTGCGATGCCCCGGGGCCCTATCGGTGCTGGCTGACCTTCCGCCGGGCTCTCCGCACGTGTGCTGGTGACCAGATTGGACCGTTTAGGTCCGTCCGTCAAGAGCTGACACGGGGTGAGCCTGCGCGGATTCAGCCAGGCGGGGTCGGGATCGACGCGGTGGGAGCCTCTTCGTCTGCCGGGAAGTCGTGCACGGCGTACTTGTGGGTGCCCTCCAGCTCGTCCCGGATGGCCGCCTGGGCGTTGGGGGGCAGGGTGTGCAGGATCTCGCGCACCCGAGCCCGGCGTCGGGCCACACCCTGGCGCTCCGGCAAGCCAGGGGTCGCGCTCAGCTGAGGCGGCACGCCCTCGATCTCTTCCACGCCGCCGTCGCTCTGCCCGGCGGCGATCATGGCCTCCTCGGCCGCCGCGGTCGCCTGGTCCTTCTCCTCGGACATGCCGATCGGGCCGATCCGTCGGCCGTTGAGGAACTGGCGCACCACCGGCTCGTCGGACGTCAGCAGCACCTCGCGGGGCCCGAACATCACCAGCTCCTTGCGGAACAGCATCCCGATGTTGTCCGGCACGGTCCGGGCGATGTTGATGTTGTGGGTAACGATGAGGATGGTCGCGTCGATCTGGGCGTTGATGTCGATCAGCAGCTGGCTCAGGTAGGCCGTGCGAACCGGGTCCAGGCCGGAGTCCGGCTCGTCACAGAGGATGATCTTCGGGTCCAGCACCAGGGCGCGGGCCAGGCCGGCACGCTTGCGCATACCGCCGGAGATCTCACCCGGGAACTTGTAGCCGTCGTTGGGCATACCGACCATCTCGAGCTTCTCCATGACGATGTCACGGATTTCCTTCTCGGACTTCTTGGTGTGCTCGCGCAGCGGGAAGGCGGTGTTGTCGTAGATGTTCATCGAGCCGAACAGGGCGCCGTCCTGGAACAGCACGCCGAACAGGGTGCGGATCTCGTAGAGCTCCTTGGCCGAACACTGCAGGATGTCGGTGCCGTCGATGACGATCGAACCGCGCTCGGGGCGCAAGAGGCCGATCAGCGACTTCAAGAACACGGACTTGCCGGTACCGGAGGGACCGAGCAGAACGCTGACCTCTCCCTCGGGAATTGTCATGGAGACGTCTTCCCAGATCCGGGCCGATCCGAAGGACTTGGTAAGCCCCTGCACCTCGATGGCGACACCCATTAGTTGAGGTCCTTCCGCAACGTCTATTCGTGCCACGACTGGCTTGTGGCTTGGGCCACTGTAGCGCACGGGTGCGACTGTTATCGGCGGTCCGTCTCAGTCAGTGGTGTCCAGTTGCCGCAGAAGCCCATCGCGACCCGTTGCGGCAGCTGCACGGCAGCCAACGACTCACAGGTCGCGGCGTCGAGGAACCGGGAGTTCCAGGAGTAGGACAACCCGCCCGGCGGCCGGCTGCCGCGATTGACCGTCGCGGTGCTCGGAGTGGGCATCCACGCCTGCCGACCTGGCCGCACAGCACCATCCCGCAGACAGCAGAAGCCCCCGGAACCTCGCGGGTTCCGGGGGCTTCCCCTTGTTCCGGGAACTACTTGACGGTGACGGTGGCGCCAGCCGCCTCGAGCTTGGCCTTGGCGTCCTCGGCAGCCTCCTTGGCGACCTTCTCCAGCAGCGGCTTGGGCGCGCTGTCGACCAGGTCCTTGGCTTCCTTGAGGCCCAGGCCGGAGACGACCTCGCGGACCACCTTGATCACGCCGATCTTCTTCTCGCCAGCCGACTCGAGGATGACGTCGAACTCGCTCTGCTCCTCGCCGGCCTCAGCGGCAGCGGGGGCAGCGCCAGCGGCGGCCACGGCGACCGGGGCCGCAGCGGTGACGTCGAAGGTCTCCTCGAACTGCTTCACGAACTCCGACAGCTCCAGCAGAGTCATCTCTTTGAAGACGTCGAGCAGCTCTTCGGTGGAAATTTTGGCCATGATTTCGGTCCTTTCTGATTCCGGTTAGGGAAGTTGGGTTGGGGTTGTGCCTAGTTATTCGGCGGCTTCGGCCGGAGCCTCGGCGGTCTCCGCCGCGGCTTCGGTCTCGGCAGGCGCCTCGGCGGGCGCCTCGGCAGCAGGTGCTGCAGGGGCGGCTTCCGTGGCAGGCTTCTTCTCCTGCAGTGCGGCTGCCAGGCGGGCCATCTGCGACGCCGGGGCGGCGAACAGTCCGGCGGCCTTGGACAGGTTGGCCTTCATGGCACCAGCCATCTTGGCCAGCAGCACCTCGCGCGACTCCAGGTCGGCGATGCGCTCCACCTCAGCGACGGTCAGCGCGCGACCGTCCATGTAGCCGCCCTTGATGACCAGCGCCTTGTGGTCCTTGGCGAACTTCTTGATGGCCTTGGCGGCGTCGACCGGCTCGCCCTGAACGAACGCGATGGCCGTCGGGCCCGCGAACAGCTCGTCGAGCCCTTCGACTCCGGCCTCGGCCGCGGCCAGTTTGACCAGGGTGTTCTTCGCCACCGCGTAGGTTGCCGCACCACTGAGCGAACGCCGCAGCTCCGCCAGGTTCGCAACCGTCAGACCGCGGTACTCGGTGATCACGGTGGCAGTCGAGCCGTTGAACTGCTCGACGATCTCCGCGACGGCGGCGGTCTTGTCAGCCCGCGCCATGCATACCTCCTCGGTGTCGCTGTTGTTGTCTCAAGTTTTGCTCCACCCGGGAAATAACGAACGCCCCGACGCAGGATGCGGTCGGGGCGTCACAATGTGTGCCGGCGGTGCCGGTGCCTCGTCCTCCTGCGTGGGCCGCCGGGATGTTCCCGGACCTTCAACCGATTGCTCGGTGACCGACGGTCTTTGGTGGATCGCCACACACCATAACGTGACGAGGGCCGATCAGCCAAAACGGCGTCCACCGGCCCGGCGGCCGTTAAGCGATCACCACGCCGACCACGAGCGACACGAAGATCACCGCCAGCATCGCGACGCGCAACCAGTGCAGTCGATCCCAACGCGCGGCCAGCACACGCGACACGTCGTCGGCGCTGCGCCACGCTGCGATCTTGTTGTTGATCGGCACCAGCACCAGCACGGACAGTCCCACGACGACCACCATCAGGCCGGCGCCCACACCGATGAGCCAACGCTGCGGGCCTGCGACGACGGCGACCCCCACCAGCAGTGCGAATGAGGCCAGATACCAGAACGGCATCACCTTCCCCAGTAGCCCGGCGCCGCCCCCGCGGGCGGCCCAGAAGGCTTCGTCGGGCAGGCACCCGAGGATTGGACGAAGAAACGCCGCCACCGCGAACTCCGAACCCAGCAGGCTCCCGACCGCCACCAGCGCAAGTATTTCCACGATCTGCTTCACGACAAGCCACTGTGAGGGTTATGCTGACAAAAAACAAGGTACTGACAAATTAGTCAGCATAAGGAGCGCTGGTGGCGGCATCGAAAACAATCGTCAGTGACTGCCCCATCGACGCCGCACTGTCGGTCATCAACGGCCGTTGGAAGGGCACCATCCTCTGGCGCCTGGCCGACGGGCCGATGCGGACCGCGGAGCTACGTCGCAGCATCCCGGGCATCACCGAACGAATGCTCATCCGTCATCTGCACGAGCTCGTCGCCGACGGGATCATCGAACGCCACGACGCCGGTACCGTGCCGCCCTGTGTGCACTATTCGATCTCTGAGTACGGGAACACTCTGGCCCCGGTGCTGGCTCAGCTGTGCGAGTGGGGCCGCCACCACCTTTCACGCTGACTCAGCCCCGGGAGCGGGGCCGTTGCCGAACCATCGGCGGTAGGTAGTAAGCAGAGTCAACGCAAGGTGGCTAACACAGCCGCCCCCACCAGCCCGGCGTCGCCGCCGAGTTCGGCGGGCACCACCTGCAGGCCCACCAGGAAGTCCAACCCGGCACGCTCGGCCAGCGCGATCCGCAGCGGGTCGAACAACAGGGGACCGGAGCGGGCGACTCCCCCGCCGATCACCACCAGATCCAGGTCGCACACCGCTGCCACCGAGGTGATCATCACCGCCAGCGCGTCGGTGCCGCGCCGAAAAGCCCGCAGCGCCACGGGGTCACCGGCGGCGGCGGCCGCGGCGAGCGTTTTGGCATCTGCTGGGGATGCTTGCGGCGTCCATCCGTTGGCCAGCGCCCAGCGCACCATCGACGGACCGGAGGCGATGGTCTCGACGCAGCCGCGGCCACCGCAGCGGCACCGCTCTCCGTCGGGATCGACGATGACGTGCCCCACGTGGCCCGCGTTGCCGGTACGGCCGTGCAACGGCGCGCCGTCGACCACCAGGCCACCGCCCACGCCGGTGGAGACCACCATGCCCAGCATGGATCGGGTGCCGCGCCCGGCGCCGTGCCGGTACTCGCCGAGCGCCATGCAGACGCCGTCGCCACCCAATCGGACCGGAACCCCGGGCACCGCGGCGGCCACCCGGTCACGCAGCGCGAACCCGCGCCAGCCCCCGATGTTGACCGGGCTGACGGTTCCGGCGTTGACGTCGATCGGTCCGGCCGAGCCGATGCCCACGGCGGCCACCCGCCCGCCGGCCCGTTGCAGGGCACCGTCGATCAGCTCGGCCACCACCGCCCACACCACCTCGGTGCCCTGATCGGCCTGGGTGGGCAAGGTGGCGGCGTAGATCAGTGATCCGCCGGGATCGACCAGGCCGACGGCGATCTTGGTGCCACCGACATCCAGCGCGAGGACCGCGGCCATCAGTCGACCCCCACGGGCGCCAGCACCACCAGGGGCACCGCGGCCGAATAGGCCAGCGCACCCGCGCCGCCGACCCGGACCAGCGCCCACCAGGTGCCTGGTGTCGCCCACACCGGCGGGGCGATGTCGAAGCTCAGCTCCACCCGGCCGCGCGCCGGCACCACCGCACCCTGGGCCGGCGGACCGGCCCATTCCCAGGTACCCCAGGGGCTGATCAGGTGCGCCTCGACCGCCAGGGCGGCGTGCGCGTCGGTGCCGACCAGGACGGTCAGCCGGGCAGAGCGTCCGGCGGTGACTTCGATCGCGGACGGGTCGTCGACGTAGAGCAGCCGGTCGGAACCGGGATCGCCGACCCGCACCACCGCCACGTCCTCCACCGCCTGGCGCCACGCCGGTGGCACGTCACCGAACAGGTCGAGTCGCGCGCGCAGCGGATACAGCCCTGGGCCGGTGTCGGCGGGAACCCTCACCCGCACCGGGATGCACGTGTGGTCCCCGGCGGCCAACCGCACCGGTTGTTCGGCCGGCGCGACCGCCCAGCCCGCCGGGCACTGCCACGTCAGCGCACCGGACACGACCGCGTCGACGCAGTCGCTGGCCACCGTCAGCTCCAGGTTCAGCAGTGCGCCTGCGTCCGTGTCGAGCCGGTGCGGGTGCAGCGCCGGGGTCACCGGCAGCCCACCCAGCGGCGCCGGCCCGCGATTGTGCAGCCAATAGCGGGCGTAGAGCGGTTGGGCTGCCTCGGATTCGGGGGCCAAAGCAGCAACGGCGTCGCCCCGCTTTTCCATGTCGAGGCGAGCGGTGACGGTGGCGATCTCGTAGCCGTGCAGCCGATCCGGAGCGGGATGCTCGTACGGCTGCTCCAGCAGATCGGCCCGGCCCAACACGGTCACCGGGCCCAGGTCGCTGCGCAGTGTGACGGCGGCGTCGGCGCCGCGCGTTTCCACCAGGCGCAGCGTGACGGTGTTCGGGTCGACGGGCTGCACGCTGCCACGCGCGATCGGGTTGCCGGCCGCCTTGAGCGCCCCCAGGCCCACCCCGTCGGCGGGGTCGATGCGCAGCAGCGAGCCGCTCGCCGGGAGCCGGCCATCACCTCCGGTCACCGCCACGGCCCGCAGCGGGTCGGCGAATTCGGCACTGCGCGCGGGCATCTCCAGCTGCCGCCAGTCGCCGTCGCCGGCCACCAGCGCGTAGTCGAAGGTGTGCGTCCAGTGCTGCAGTTGAAAGGCGCTGCCGTCGGGCGCGGTGCGGCGCGGGTCGTCTTCCCAGGCCGCTGACGGCCAACTGGTGCACGAGCGCAGCAGGGCGGTGTGCAACGTGCCCGCGCAGTCCACCGCGAAACTGGGCACGCCGCGGTTGATCAGTGCGACGGTGCGCGCCTGGAAGGGCGCCATCTCGGCGTCGGCGTGTTGGTCCACCTCGATCTCGGCGTCGGCCAGGTCGTCGGCCACCCGGGCGATCTCGGCGACCAAGGCGTCGTCGTCGCGGCCGGCGATCACCAGTACCGGCAGGGCGCGCGGGCCGCTGAGATCCGCCCCGGGCACCCAGACCTCGGTGAGGGGCTTTTCGGCCGGCACCCACACCCGGGCCCGGCCGTGCCGATCGAGCTGGCGTTGCAGCTCGGCGGTGTAGGCCGGATCGGCGGCGTCCAGCACGGCCCGGGTGAAGGCGTTGCGGTCCGGTCCGCCCAGCGCGATACGGGTGTCGGGCAGGTTGGAGTCGACGTCGAGGTTGCCGTAGCGCGGCCCCTCGGCCACCGAACAGGCGGCGGTGACCCCGGCGCGCACCAGCGCCACCATCAGCTCCCGCGCCGGGGAGCCCGCGGTGACTACCTCGGCCACCGCGACCGCCCGGCTCGCGTCGCCGACGCTGATCCGCGCGGTTGCCGACAGCCCGAACCAGCGGTGCGCGGGGGTGTCGAGGGTCCGCGGGTGCCGCGCGGTGTCCACCGAGCGTCCGCTGGGCTCGTGCAGCAGGCCGAAGCCGCGGCCGATGACGGCGTCGGCCACCTCGGCGACCGGCAGGGCGCCGGGCACCGGGCACGGCCAGCGCAGCCGCAGCAGGTGATCGGCGCCGGTGAACTCGTCGATGGTGGTGGAGCAGTCCACCCGGTCCACGCCGTGCCACAGCGTCAGGGTCTGGGTGTAGGCCAGCACGTTGCGGAGCCGCCCGGACACCACCAGCCGCTCCCCCAGCGGTCCGCGGTAGGCCTGCACCGTCACATCGCGGGCGACCGCGGAGGTGAACAGGTTGCCGCTGGGCACCAGATGCCATGGGCCCTCACCGGCCTGCGGGTGTTTGGGGTATTCGTCGTAGACGGCGAGCTGGTTGCCCAGGCCCCCTTCGACGATCATTTCGCGGCCTTGCTGGCGCCACGAGGTGATACCGCCGCCGCGATCAGGGTCCGCGGTCAGCTGGTGGTGCTCGTTGCTGATCCGGGTGCCGTCCACCGGTTGCCAGCCGGTGATGTCCGCGGTGGGCCGCAGCCGGTAGGTCTGCCAGCCCAGCGACGGCACGTCGCGGGCCAGCCAGCTGACGGTGCTGCCGCCGTGTTCGACGTGGGCGGGCAGTTCGGTTCCGTCCGGGGCGACCAGGCGCGCCCCGGCCGACAGCGGTGTCGCCAGGTGCACGGTGACGATGTCGGTGCGGTCGCGGGCCGCCGGATTCCACACCACGGCACTGTCACCCTGGCCGGTATCGACCAGGCCCGACAGCACCGCCAGGGCGTTGTCGCGGGCGTCGGCGCCCACCTGCCAGGCGTCGCGCCAGCCGGTCAGCAGGTCCAGGTAGACCTGGTCGGCTTCCGAGCCGGTGATGGCGTCGTGGTGGGCGCCGTAGGACAGTTGTGCCCAGGCCTTGGCCAGTGCCGCCTCCGGGTAGTCCACGCCCGTGAGCGCCGCGGCGAACACCGCGAAGCGCTCGGCGTCCAGGACCGCCTGCTCGGCGGCCCGGTTGGCCTGCTTGGTGTCGATATAGGAGACGTGGCAGCCGGTGTAGATCGGGTTCATGTCCCGGGTCTGCGGGGACGGGGCCGTGCCGCGCTGCTCCAGTTCGGCGCGCACCGCGGCGAAGAATTCACTCGGCACGGCGCAGACGAACTTCGGCCAGGTGTAGCGGGTGTTCCAGTCGCGGTGGATCTGGGTGATCCAGCGGTTCGGCGGGGTGAAGTCGGTGCCCACCGGCAGCAGCACGTTGCGGGTGGCGGCGACCTTCTTCATTTCGGTGAACAACCGGTAGACGTCGTCCTCGGCGGCGGCCAGGGTCGCATTCGCGTCCATCCACCAGCCGGCCGCGTAATGCGCGGGCATGTAGTGGGTCAGCAGACCGCGACCGGACGGCGCGATCCATTCGAACTCGGACGCGAACTGCATGCGGCGCGGATCGCCCCGGTCGGCCATCGGACCCCACTGATGAAAGGGTCCGCGCGCCCAGGCGCTGGAGGTCAGTCCGGCGTCGGCGACCAGCCCGGGGAACTGTGGGTCGTGGCCGAACACGTCGAGCTGCCAGGCCGTGGCCGGTGCGGCACCCATGATGTCGCGCTGAAAACCCATCCCGGCCACCAGGTTGCGGATCGTGGTCTCGGCGTCGGTGAGGTTGGTGGACGGCTCGTTGTAGGTGCCGCCCATCACCTCGACCCGGCCCTGCGCGATCAGCCGGCGCAGCTCGGCGCGGTCGGCCGGGTGGGTGTCCCAGTACGGCTTGAGGTAGTCGACTTCGGCCAGGACGAACTTGTAGTCGGGGTGGTCCCGGGCCCAGTCGAGGTGGCCGCGCACCAGATCGAATCCATTGGTCTGCCGGCACGCGCCGAGCGGGCTCTCGGTCCACACGCTGGTGTAGTTGGCCTGGGTGTTCCACCAGACCGGGTCGTAGTGGAAGTGGCCGATCATGAACATCGTCCAGCCGGGTTCGGCGACGGTGAACGTGAACCGGCTGCCGTTGACCTGGGCGGGCCGCTGTTGACCCGGCACCGGGTCGTCGACGGTCACCGGCACCTCGACGACACCGCTTCCGGGCTCGGCCACGGCCTCCCCGGCCAGACCCTCGCCGTCGATACGCAGCGGTGTCGCCACCTCGGTTTCGCCGTATTCGACGCGGACCAGTTGCGCGGGCGCATCGGCCGGCCCGACGAACTTCTCGGTCGATTCGACGTCGAGGATCCGCATGACACAAACCTACGGATGCGCGCCCGCCGAGCGGAGACTTTCGGCGACCGGGCGCATGGCTGACCCCCTGGCGCCCGGGTGCCAAGCCCTGAGGCGATGCGCTGGCGGAGAACTTCCGCCGCTGATTTGGCAGACTGCAGCAATGAGTTCGACCCCACCCCGCCAGGTGGCCCAGCTGGACCGGGTGCCGCTGCCGGTTGAGGCGGCCCGCATCGGCGCAACGGGCTGGCAGCTCACCCGCGCCGCCACCCGGGTGTTCACCCGGCTGCTCGGGCCCGGGCCCATCCAGCAGAAGGTGATCCGCGAGCTGCCCCAGACGTTCGCCGATCTGGGCCCCACCTACGTCAAGTTCGGCCAGATCATTGCCTCGAGTCCCGGCGCGTTCGGCGAACCGCTGTCTCGCGAGTTCCGCGGACTGCTCGACTCGGTGCCGCCGGCCGACCCGGCCGAGGTACATGCCCTTTTTGTCGAGGAACTGGGCGCCGAACCGCAGGAGCTGTTCGCGAAGTTCGACGAGACCCCGATCGCCTCAGCCTCGATCGCCCAGGTGCACTTCGCCACCCTGCACAGCGGCGAGGAGGTGGTGGTCAAGATCCAGCGGCCGGGCATCCGCCGGCGGGTCGCGGCCGACCTGCAGATCCTCAAACGCTTCGCCCAGGTGGTGGAGCTGGCCAAGCTGGGCCGGCGACTGTCGGCCGGTGATGTGGTCGCCGATTTCGCCGACAATCTCGCCGAGGAGCTGGACTTCCGTATCGAGGGCCAGTCGATGCAGACCTGGGTGTCGCACCTGCACGCCTCCCCCCTCGGCAAGAACATCAAGGTGCCCGACGTGCACTGGGACTTCACCAGCGAGCGGGTGCTGACGATGGAGCGCGTGGCGGGCACCCGCATCGACGACGCCCTCGCCATCCGCAAAGCCGGTTTCGACGGCGTGGAGCTGGTAAAGGCGCTGCTGTTCTCGACCTTCGAGGGCGGGCTGCGGCACGGGTTGTTCCACGGCGACCTGCACGCGGGCAATCTGCTGGTGGATGACGAGGGCCGGGTGGTGTTCCTGGACTTCGGGATCATGGGCCGCATCGACCCCCGCACCCGGTGGCTGCTGCGCGAGCTGGTCTACGCGCTGCTGGTCAAGAAGGATCACGCCGCGGCCGGCAAGATCGTGGTGTTAATGGGCGCGGTGGGCACCGTCAAACCCGAGGGCCAGGCCGCCAAGGATCTCGAGGCGTTCGCCACCCCGCTGACGATGAAATCGCTGGGCGACATGTCTTACTCCGAGATCGGCAAGCAGCTCGGCGCACTGGCCGATGCCTACGACGTCAAGTTGCCGCGCGAGCTGGTGCTCATCGGCAAGCAGTTCCTCTACGTGGAGCGCTACATGAAACTGCTGGCGCCGCGCTGGCAGATGATGTCCGACCCACAGCTGACCGGTTACTTCGCCAACTTCATGGTCGATGTCAGCCGCGAGCACAAAGACAACGACGACCCGGGAGTCTGACCTTGGTGGAGATGCGCAGCGGCACCGCCCGCTCGGGCGATCTGGAGATCTTCTACGAAGATCTGGGAAACCCCGAGGATCCGCCGGTGCTGCTGGTGATGGGGCTGGGCGCTCAGCTGCTGCTGTGGCGCACCGGGTTCTGCGAGAAGCTGGTCGCCGAGGGTCTGCGCGTCATCCGCTACGACAACCGCGACGTCGGCTTGTCCAGCAAGCTGGGCCGCGAACATGCCCGGGGCGCACTGGTGCCCCGGATGGCGCGGTTCTGGATGGGCAAGCCCAGCCCGGCCGTTTACACCCTCGAAGACATGGCCGACGACGCCGCCGCCCTGCTGGATCACCTCGGAATCGAGCAGGCGCACGTGGTCGGCGCATCCATGGGCGGCATGATCGCGCAGGTGTTCGCCGCACGGTTCGCGCCCCGCACGCGTTCGCTGGCCGTCATCTTCTCCAGCAACAACCGGCGTTTTCTTCCCCCGCCGGCGCCGCGCGCACTGATGGCGCTGCTGACCGGGCCCTCACCGGACTCCCCTCGTGAGGTGATCATCGACAACGCGGTGCGGGCCAGCCGGATCATCGGCAGTCCGCGCTACCCGGCGCCGGAAGACCAACTTCGGGCCAACATCATCGAGGCCTACGAACGCAGCTACTACCCGTGGGGCATCGCCCGGCAGTTCGGCGCCATCCTGGCCAGCGGCAGCCTGACCGCCTATGACCGACTGATCACCGCGCCGACTGTGGTCATTCACGGCCTGGCCGACAAGCTGATGCGGCCCTCGGGAGGCAAGGCGGTCGCCGATGCCATCGACCGCGCCCGGCTGGTGCTGTTCGAGGGCATGGGTCACGACCTGCCCGAAGAGTTGTGGGATCCGGTGATCAGTGAGCTGACCACGACATTTGCCGCCGCGCGGTGATCTATGGCGGTGGTCCTTACGTCGCCAAAGCCACACCGAAGTGCTCATAACAGCTGAGCAACGGTAGTCTGTGCACACTCTCCCCCCATTTTGAGAAGATCGCGAGTGAACTGAGCCATGCCCAAGCTGGAGCCGAAGTACGAGGAACTGCAGTCGATCTACGACATCTCCAATGAGTTCTACGAGCTTTTCCTAGGTCCGACCATGGGCTACACCTGCGGGTTCTACCCGGACAAGGACACCACCTGCGACGAGGCGCAGATCGCCAAGTTCGACTTAGCGCTAGGCAAGCTGGGTCTGGAGCCCGGCATGACGCTGCTCGACATCGGCTGCGGTTGGGGGGCCTGCATGCAGCGGGCGCTGGAGAAGTACGACGTCAACGTCATCGGGCTCACCCTCAGCGGCGAGCAGCGCCAGTACGCCATCGACAAGCTGGCCAAGGTGGACACCAACCGCAACGTCGAGGTGCGCCTGCAGGGCTGGGAGGAGTTCACCGACAAGGTGGACCGGATCGTGTCGATCGGGGCGTTCGAGCACTTCGGCCGCGACCGCTGGCCGGCCTTCTTCGACATCACCTACAACGCGCTGCCCGACGACGGCCGGATGCTGCTGCACACCATCACCGCGATCAGCGGGCAGGACGAAGCGCAGGCCAAGGGCATCCCGATGACCATGTCACTGGCCAAGTTCACGCTGTTCATCATGCGGGAGATCTTCCCCGGCGGACAGCTTCCGTCGGCGTGGCTGCCCCGCAAGTACGCCGCCGACGCCGGTTTCACCGTGACCCGGGATGACGAGATCGGATTCCACTACGCACGCACCCTGCAGGACTGGGCGGCCATGTTGGCGGCCAACAAGGAGCGGGCGATCGAGGTTCAGGGCCAAGAGGCCTACGACCGCTTCGACAAGTACCTCAATGGCTGTGTGGAGCTGTTCCGCAACGGAAACACCAGCGTCCACCAGTACACCTTGCAGAAATAGTCGGGATCGGCCTGCCGCGGGATCCGGCTTGGCTACATTTCACGTCAACCGATTCACCCCCGACCCGCTAAGCTGCAACAGTTGACCGGAACGGACGACAAGGCGGTTATCGCGTCCGGTCACAGCGGGTTTCATCAGGAAGGCAATCAGTCAAAAATGGTGGACAAATCGACCCGGACCGCAGATATGCGTCCGAAATTCGAGAACATTCAGGCCCACTACGACCTGTCCGATGACTTCTTCGCGCTGTTCCAGGACCCGACCCGGATGTACAGCTGCGCGTACTTCGAGCCGCCGGACGCCACGTTGGAAGAAGCCCAACTGGCCAAGCTCGACCTGAACCTCGACAAGCTGGACCTGAAGCCCGGCATGACGTTGCTGGATATCGGGTGCGGCTGGGGTGCGACCATGAAGCGCGCCGTCGAGAAGTACGACGTCAACGTCATCGGCCTGACCCTGTCGAAGAACCAGCATGCGTACTCGCAGAGCCTGCTGGACGCCATCGACACCGACCGGTCACGGCAGGTCCTGCTGCAGGGCTGGGAGCAGTTCCACGAGCCGGTGGACCGGATCGTCTCCATCGAGGCGTTCGAGCACTTCGGTTTCGAGAACTACGACAGCTTCTTCAAAAACAGCTACGACATCATGCCGGCCGACGGCCGGATGACGATCCAGAGCAGCGTGAGCTTCCACCCCTATGAGCTCAACGCGCGCGGCAAGAAGCTGACGTTCGAGACCGCGCGGTTCATCAAGTTCATCCTGACCGAGATCTTCCCGGGCGGCCGGCTGCCCACCACCAACATGATGGTGGAGCACGGTGAGAAGGCCGGTTTCACTGTGCCCGAGGCGCTTTCGCTGCGGCCGCACTACATCAAGACCCTCAGGATCTGGGGCGACGCATTGGAGGCCCACCACGACGAGGCCGTCGCGATCCAGTC
This sequence comes from Mycobacterium sp. P7213, assembly GCF_900604305.1. Lineage (NCBI taxonomy): Bacteria > Bacillati > Actinomycetota > Actinomycetes > Mycobacteriales > Mycobacteriaceae > Mycobacterium > Mycobacterium sp. P7213. Next base: position 79,963 of record NZ_UWOA01000003.1, on the reverse strand, counting down.
CGAAGAGGTCTACCAGCGCTACATGAAGTACCTGCGCGGCTGCGAGTACTACTTCACCGATGAGGCGCTGGACGTCAGTCTGGTCAGCTACGTCAAGCAGGCCGGCTAGATCCCACCAGCCAGCAAAAAAGCCCCCGTCACGCGCAAGCGGGCGGGGGCTTTTCGCTGAGTGCTATTCAGCCGCGAAGTTGCGGGTGACGGCCGGATCCACCGGGATGCCGGGGCCGGTCGTCGTCGAAATGGTGACCTTCTTGAGGTAGCGGCCCTTGGACGACGGCGGCTTGAGCCGCAGCACCTCGTCGAGGGCGGCGCCGTAGTTCTCCGCCAGCTTGGCCTCTTCGAACGACGCCTTGCCGATGACGAAGTGCAGGTTGGCCTGCTTGTCGACACGGAAGTTGATCTTGCCGCCCTTGATGTCGGAGACGGCCTTGGCGACGTCGGGGGTGACGGTGCCGGTCTTCGGGTTGGGCATCAGACCACGCGGGCCCAGCACGCGGGCGATGCGGCCGACCTTGGCCATCTGGTCCGGGGTGGCGATCGCGGCGTCGAAGTCGAGGAACCCGCCCTGGATCTTCTCGATCAGGTCGTCGCTGCCAACCACGTCGGCGCCGGCGGCGATAGCCTGCTCGGCCTTCTCACCGACCGCGAACACCGCGACGCGGGCGGTCTTACCGGTGCCGTGCGGCAGGTTGACGGTGCCGCGGACCATCTGGTCGGCCTTACGCGGGTCGACACCGAGCCGGATGGCGACCTCGACGGTGGCGTCCTGCTTGGTCGAGGACGTCTCCTTGGCGAGTTTGGCCGCCTGCAACGGAGTGTAGAGGTTGTCGCGGTCCACCTTCTCGGCGGCGGCGCGGTAAGCCTTGCTGGTCTTGCTCATTGGTTATCCAATCTCAAATGGTTGGTTGTGGTTGACGGGCCGAAGCTGGCCCTCCCACGGTTCCGTTTCTCTCCGAATACTCCTTCGCACTCCTGCGCTGGGCCTCGTTCCTCGGCCCGCTTCGTCGTGCTCAGGACATTCGTCGAGTGGGGGTACTACTCGACGGTGATGCCCATGGAGCGGGCGGTTCCGGCGATGATCTTGGCGCCGGCCTCGATGTCGTTGGCATTGAGGTCAGCCTTCTTGGTCTCGGCGATCTCGCGCACCTGGTCCCAGGTCACCTTGGCGACCTTGGTCTTGTGCGGCTCGGCCGAGCCCTTGGCGATACCGGCGGCCTTGAGCAACATCCGTGCGGCGGGCGGGGTCTTGAGCGCAAAGGTGAAGCTGCGGTCCTCGTAGACGGTGATCTCCACGGGAATGACGTTGCCGCGCTGGCTTTCCGTCGCGGCGTTGTACGCCTTGCAGAACTCCATGATGTTCACGCCGTGCTGACCAAGTGCGGGTCCGACCGGCGGCGCGGGGTTGGCCTCGCCAGCCTTGATCTGAAGCTTGATCAGCCCGGCGACCTTCTTCTTCGGGGCCATGAGAGGGTGTTTCCTTTCCTACGTACTAAATCTTGGAGACCTGGTTAAAGGCCAGTTCCACTGGTGTCTCGCGACCGAAGATGGACACCAGCACCTTGAGCTTCTGCTGCTCGGCGTTGACCTCGCTGATCGAGGCGGGCAGCGTGGCGAACGGACCGTCCATGACGGTGACCGACTCGCCAACCTCGTAATCGACCTCGATGACCGGCCGCTCCAGACCGCCCTCAGAGGCGGCCGCCGCGGCGCTCGCCGTGCCACGGGCCTGCTTCTTCGCCGCACCCTGCGGCAGCAGGAACTTGACCACGTCGTCCAGCGGCAGCGAGGTCGGCCGCGAGGTGGCGCCGACGAATCCGGTGACGCCCGGGGTGTTGCGCACCGCAGACCAGGAGTCGTCGGTCAGGTCCATTCGGACCAGGATGTAGCCCGGCAGCACCTTGCGGTTGACCTGCTTGCGCTGGCCATTCTTGATCTCGGTGACCTCTTCGGTGGGCACTTCCACCTGGAAGATGTAGTCGCCGACGTCGAGGTTCTGCACGCGGGTCTCGAGGTTGGCTTTCACCTTGTTCTCGTACCCGGCGTAGGAGTGGATGACGTACCAGTCGCCCGGCTTGGAGCGCAGTTCGGCTTTCAGCGCCACCGCGGGGTCGAGTTCCTCAGCCGGCTCGTCCGGGGCCGCCTCGGTGGCCTCAGTGGCCTCGGGAGCGTCAGCCTCGGCGGACTCGGTGGCCTCCACCGCGGAGTCCTCAGCGGGAACCTCAGCGGCCTCCGCCACGTCGACCGGCTCGCCCGCGGGCGTGTCGCCGTCGAAGGTAGTCACGGTTGTCAGTCCTTCCTATAACTTCACTCGCCGAACACCAGCAGCACCAGCCGAGCGAATCCGTAGTCTGCCCCGGCGACCAACGCCACCATGAAGACCAGGAAGGCCAGCACCACCGCGGTGTAGGTGACCATCTGCTTGCGGTTCGGCCAGATCACCTTGCGAAGTTCGCCGACGACCTGCTTGAGGAAATTCAGAACGAAGACGAACGGGTTGCGGGAAGGCCCTTCGGCCTTCTTCTTCGCCTTCTTCTTGGCCTTTGCGGCGTCCGCGGCGTCTTCCGCGTCCAATTCGGTAGCCGTGGACTCCACGTCGTCGCCGCCGTCACCGGCACCACGACGCCGCGAACGCTTGCCGGTGGGCCGCAGCGGGTCGCCGACCTGCCTGCTCACCACGGCCGTGCGACTGCTGCTGCCGGATTCGGCATCGCTATCGCCGTCGGCTGCGGCGTCGGGACGGTCGAGCTCGTCGGTCACCGCATGCTCCTTCGTTGTTCGCGCTTACCTCATTGCCGTACCGCGCATGGTGTCCAGTGTCCACCATGGCACGTCAGCAGGGGCGACAGGACTTGAACCTGCAACCTGCGGTTTTGGAGACCGCTGCTCTGCCAGTTGAGCTACGCCCCTTCGCGGTTGGCGTACCAACCCTGCGGGTTCGGAAGCCTTACCCGTGCGCCGTCTCCGGCTCACACAATTCGCGCGCCCCCCGTTCGCCTCACGGAAAGCGCGCTAATGCTGGGAAAACCCCGAGGTCCGAGTGTACCTCGCCGCTGCGGCCAGTTACTAATCAGGCTGTTCGGACGACCTGACCGGATTCGGCGTCCCATCGGAGGTTGACCGAATCATCGCCGTCGTGACCCATCATCGTGGTGAAGGCTTCGAGCACTACCTCACCGTCCTGGTTGGTCAAGATATTGCGGGTGGTGACGATGTCGGCACCGAAACGCTCCACTACCGAGGCGATCTCCATCCGGGCGTACAGGGTGTCGCCGGCCTTGATCGGCTTGAGGTATTTGAAGCCCTGGTCCACCTGGACCATTTGCATGGTGGTGTAGCCGGTGTCGACGTGACGGAAGAAATCGGACTGCACCAGCTTCGCCAGAATCGCCACGAACGTCGGCGGTGCCAGCAGCGAGTCGTGGCCCAGCTTGGCGGCTTCCGCCTCGTCGTAGTAGGCGGGATCCTCGGCCTTGATGGACCGGGCGAACTCGCGAATCTTCTCGCGGCCCACCACGAACGACTCCGGGTAACGCCAGATCATCCCCCTGATGTCAGTCTTGATCGCCATCGCAGCGCGTTCCTCTAAGCCAGCTTCGCGGACGCGACCGCCCGCCCGAAGATCTTCTTGCCCCCAGTGGTGGCGGTGAGCGCAATGGTCACCGTCTTCGACTCGGCGTCGACAGACTTCACCCGGCCGCTGAAGGTGATCTCCGCACCCTTGCCATCGTTGGGCACCGGCACCACAGAGGTGAAACGCACGTTGTACTCGGTCACGGCGCCCGGGTCCCCCACCCACGACGTGACGTATCCGCCGCCGAGGCCCATGGTCAGCATGCCGTGGGCGATAGCGGTGTCCAGGCCCACCTGCTGGGCGATCTCGTCGTCCCAGTGAATCGGGTTCAGGTCGCCGGACACGCCCGCGTAGTTGACCAGATCCTGCCGCGACAGCGGGATGACCCGCTCGGGCAGCTGGTCGCCGACCTTGACCGAACTGAACTCACGCAACGCCATCGGTGAAACCCTTATCTCCCTCGCCGGCGCGGCCCGCCAGTGTCGTATATGTCTTCTGCACGATCTCGCCGGCGTGGTTGGTGACCACCTGTTGAGTGACGATGATGTCGGTGCCGTGTGCGCGGCGAACGGATTCGACCGACACGTCGCAAAACAGCCGGTCACCTTCCTTGATCGCTTGGTGAAACTCAATCTTCTGGTCGACCTGGACGATCTGAGCGTCGTCGGTGGTGACACCGCAATGCTCGAAGAAACCCGAAATGGCCATGTGCCCGAACACCGAGATGAAGGTCAGCGAGGCCACCAGCCCGTCGTAACCGAGATCCGCTGCCGCTCGCAGGTCCAGGCTGGCGGGGTCCACCGCCTTGACCGCACGGGCGTACTCGCGGATTTTCTCCCGTTCCACGTCGTAGTGGTCGGGATAGCGGTAGTGCGCCCCAGCGAGGCGGTCGGCCAACGACATGGCTCGGCCTGCTTAGCGAGATTCGCGGTGCGACTCGTGCTTGCCGCAGTTGGGGCAGAATTTCTTCAGCTCCAGCCGGTCGGGGTCGTTACGGCGGTTCTTCTTGGTGATGTAGTTGCGGTGCTTGCACACCTCACAGGCCAAGGTGATCTTCGGCCGCACATCAGTACTGGAGGCCACGTCTGTCGTCCTTCTTCACATGTCGAATTGCTTGCAGTAGCGGTGGGGAGGCTCGATCTCCCGACCTCACGATTATGAGTCGTGCGCTCTAACCAGCTGAGCTACACCGCCCCGATCGGCGCTAGTCGGCGCACCGACTGGCGTCCACCGAGCCCCCTAACGGAATCGAACCGTTGACCTTTTCCTTACCATGGAAACGCTCTGCCGACTGAGCTAAGGGGGCGGTCACCCACAGCAACCCTTTCGGGCGCTGCAAGCCTGTAGAAGGTTACAACCTCGGCCACGAGGTCACCAAACCGCGACGACAGAACCTGTGTCAGGGCAGGCCCGGCCCGCTTGGCGGCGACCTGCATCGCCCGGCTTCGCCGCGCTCGCAATCGACCGGCCCCCGCTGCTTTAGGCTGAAGGGCGTGCCCGATTCCGACCGGCTGTACTTCCGCCAGCTGCTCTCCGGACGCGATTTCGCGGCCGGCGACCCGATCGCTGCGCAGATGCGCAACTTCGCCTACCTGATCGGCGACCGCGAGACCGGCGACGCCGTGGTGATCGACCCGGCCTATGCCGCCGGCGATCTGCTCGACGCGCTCGAGGCCGACGGGATGCACCTGTCGGGCGTACTGGTCACCCATCACCACCCCGATCACGTGGGCGGCAAGATGATGGGCTTCGAGCTCAAGGGGCTGGCCGAGCTGCTGGAACGGGCCAGCGTTCCGGTGCACGTGAACAGCCATGAAGCGCAGTGGGTTTCGCGGGTCACCGAAATTCCGCTGTCGGATCTGACCTCGCACGAACACGGCGACAAGGTCAGCGTCGGCGCCATCGACATCGAGCTGCTGCACACCCCCGGCCACACGCCGGGCAGCCAATGCTTCCTGCTCGATGGCCGGCTGGTGGCCGGCGACACTCTCTTCCTGGAGGGCTGCGGCCGCACCGACTTTCCGGGCGGCGACTCCGACGAGATGTACCGCAGCCTGCAGCAGCTGGCCGCGTTGCCGGGTGACCCGACCGTGTTCCCTGGGCACTGGTATTCGGCCGACCCGAGCGCAGCGCTGTCGGAAGTGAAGCGATCCAACTACGTATTCAGCGCCGGAAGCCTGGACCGGTGGCGCATGCTGATGGGCGGATGAGGGGATGGCTGATGGGATCAGTTGAGGACCGCTTGTATGACGTCGCCCACGCGGGCGCGGATGCCTGGCTGGCCTGGGCCGCCTGGCTGGCCATCGGGATCACCGTGCTGGCGCTGTTCTATTTGAACCGTCAACTGCAGCGCAACCGCCGGTTGGCCGCCGAACAGACCCGGCCGCACGTGGCGATGTTCATGGAGCCGCACGCCGCCGATTGGCACGTCATCGAGCTGGTGGTCCGCAACTTCGGCAAGACCGCGGCCTACGACATCCGGTTCGCGTTCGACCAGCCACCGACGGTGGCCCGCTACGAAACCGCCTCGGACGGCTACGCCGACGTCGTCGCGCTGCAACTGCCCGAAGAACTGACGGTGCTGGCGCCGAACCAGGAATGGCGAACGGTGTGGGACTCCGCGATCGACCGAGCCGAGCTCGGCGAGGGCATCGAGTCGCGGTTCACCGGGACGATCAGCTACGCCGACAGCCCCGACGAGCCCAAGGGCTGGTTCGGGCGGCGGGGCAAGCAGCCTCGGTACGAGAACAAGGTGGTCCTCGACTGGGGTGACCTGCCCCCGGTGCGGCGGGTCGAGTTGATGACCACCCACGACCTGGCCAAGCGCGAGAAGCAGAAACTGGAGCTGCTGCGCAGTCTGCTCAGTTACTTCCACTACGCCAGCAAGGAGACCCGCCCGGACGTGTTCCGCGGCGAGATCGAGCGGATCAACGGTGCGGCGCGTGAGATCCAGGACCGCCTTCGCGGTCGCGAGCAACTGGAGGCGTCCGGCAGCACCGACATCACGGTGCGGCTCGGCGACCCCAGCGCGGAGTTAGGCAAGCATCGCAGCTGAGCCCACCGCACGGATCCCGGCTTCAGTCGCTTTCGGCGGTGTCCTCGGCTGCGCCCGTGCTGGGGTAGTGCGACGCCCGGAACCGCTGCAGGTAAGCCGGCCAGTCCCAGCTCGACAGGAACTCGCTGGCCGCGGCGTAGCCGTTGTCGTAGAGCTTCTCCAGCCGCTCCCGGGAGATGTCGAAGTCCAGCACGCTGACGTCGGTGGAGTTGACCTTGATGGCCCGCACACTGACCCACGGCTGGTTCAGGTAAGTCTGGTCGTGGCCGACCAGCATGGTGCTGATCAGGTTCTCCAGCAGCAGTGACTGCCCGAACAGTCGCAGCGGCCGCAGCACCGGAACCATGGCACCGATCCCGTCGGATATCTCCGGGACGACCGTGACCCCGAACGTGGGCCACAACGGTGCTCGGCCGTCGAGCCGGTCGAAGGTGTAGATCGGGAAGTTCGACAGCACCCCACCGTCGACCAGGGTGGATCGCAGCCCGCTGGCGCTGGTCAGCGTCACCGGGCGGTAGAAGAAGGGCACCGCCATCGAAGCGCGCACCGCGTCGGCGACGGACTGCTCATCGGGATCGAGCCCATAGAGCCGCCGGTAGTCCCACGGCAGCCGCGCCAGCTGCCCGGTCGTCACGTCGGTGACGGTGACCACGGCGCGGTAGCGCCGCTCGGGCAGCAGGTTGTCGGCGTGGTAGCCCAGATCTCCCCAGGTGCGCACTCCCAGGTTCGCCAGCTCGCTGCGGATCCACTCGTAGGCGACGTCGCCGCGATAGAGGGCGTTGTCGCGCAGGAACCCCCACACCGGTCCGACCAGCGGGATCGGCCCCGCGTCGCGCCAGGTGTGCAGCGGTACCGACAGCGCCAGGTCTTTGACCTGCGCCGCGGTCAGCTGGTCGCCCTGGGCCGCGGCGGCCAGAATCGTGCCCACCACCGAACCGCCGGACACCCCGGAGATGCGCTGTACCGAGTAGCCGGCCTCCATCAGGGCGACCACCGCTCCGACGAGCCCGATGAAGCGCACTCCCCCGCCGGACAGCACCAGGTCGGCGGTCAGCGGGTCGGTGTCGCGGGCTCGACGAGTAGCCATCGACCGGCGCTCAGTCCGCTGAATTCCATTCGTAGGGAAGGAATTTACCGTCGAAAGTGATCACCACTCGGTCGCCGCCCGGATGGGGCTTGCGCTCGATGTCCATGCTGAAGTTGATGGCGCTCATGATGCCGTCGCCGAACTGCTCGTGAATCAGCTCTTTGATCGCCGGGCCGTACACGCCCACCGCTTCATAAAGCCGGTAGATGGTCGGGTCGGTGGGCGGTCCAGTGAGCCCGCCGCGCATCGGTACCGCGGCCAGTACCGGCACCACCTCGGGGTCCAGTCCGAGCAGGCTCGCGAGGGTCTTGGCCGCTTCGGCGGGAATGGGATGTGAGCCCAGCAGTGCCGAGGTGGTCCACACGACCGGCTTGTCGATTGCGTCGGCCAGCTCCTGCCAGGTCAGTCCCTTGGCGAGGCGGGCGGCGATGATCTGCTCGGTGATCTGGCTTCGGTTCATGGCATCCAGCATGCCCGCCTCGCTCACTGTTCGAAATAGCGACGCAGGTTGTCCCACATCGCGGCGTGCGAGCTGCCGCCGTCGCGCAGCACGGTCTTCATCAACAACCGTGGGGCGCTGATGTCGACCAGTTCGTGCAGTCTGGTGCCCCCACCGTGCGGGTGCACCGTCATGGTGGACCACATCTCGATGCCGGGCCGCTGCCGGGTGTGGGTGCGGATCTCGCCGGGCGCGCTGGTGCGCAGGTCCACCCGGCAGGTGAACCGGATCGGTATTCCGTAGAGGCGCATACGATGCGGAGCCAGGTATCGGGTGACGCCGTCGGCGCCGCCGGGAACCTGGCGGACGTGCACCAGCATCGGGTGCACGGCTTCGTAGTTGACCAGATCGGCCAGAAACGCCGCGACGGTCTCGGGCGGCGCAGCGATGACGGCGGTGTGCTCCAGGCGTCCGCGTGCCATGGCAGCACCTTAGCCCCGCAGGTTGCGGTGGCATACTCGCCGGTATGCCGCAAGACAAGGCCTCTGGGCGTCGCCAATCGGTCGTACTGCTCATGGCTGTAGCGGCGATAGCGGTGCTGCTCTTCGGCTGCGGATCGCAAACCCGGGCCGAGAACACCCAACTTGATTTCGCCGCCCAAACCCTCGATGGCCGACCATTTTCCGGTGCGAGCCTGGTCGGCAGACCGGCCGTGTTGTGGTTCTGGGCGCCGTGGTGTCCGCTGTGCCAACGGGATGCACCGATGGTCGCTCGACTGGCCGCCGCGCACCCCAAGGTGACCTTCGTCGGCGTGGGCGCGCAGGACCGGCTGGACGCGTTACGGGCGTTCGTCGACAGGTACGGCGTCGACGAGTTCACCGAGTTGGCCGACACCGACGCGGCGGTGTGGGCCCGGTTCGGGGTCACCCGGCAGCCGGCGTACGCCTTCATCAAGCCCGACGGGCACGTCGAGGTGGTGACGGGCTCGCTGGCCGAGGCCGAGCTGAACAGGCGCCTACAGGCCCTGACCGGTTCGTGATCGACACCGCCGCACTCAGTTTTGCCCTGGGGGCCGGGCTGGTGGCGGCGCTGAACCCGTGTGGTTTCGCGTTTCTTCCCGGCTATCTGGGCCTGGTTATCGCCGCCAGCCGAGATACCTCACGACCGGTCGCCCTGGCCCGGGCAGCGCTGGCGACCATGGTGATGGCCACCGGATTTCTGACGGTGTTCGGGATCTTCGGATTGGCCGTCTCGCCGTTGATCGCTTCGGCACAGAAGTATCTGCCGTTCGCCACTGTGGTGATCGGCGTGGCGCTGCTGGCGACGGGCGTCTGGTTGTTGGCCGGCCGCGAGATCCCGCTGTTGCTGCTCGGTAGGGCGGGCGGGATACCCACGGCACGGCTGGGGTCGATGTACGGCTACGGCGTCGGCTACGCCATGGCGTCACTGTCCTGCACGATCGCTCCGTTTCTGGCGGTGATCAGCACCACGTTTCGGCAGGGTTCGACGGTGGCGGGCGTGCTGGCGTTCATCGCCTATGCCGTGGGCATGAGCATCACCGTCGGCGTTGCGGCGCTGGCGGTGGCGGTGGCGGGTTCTGCCGCCAGCTCCGCGTTGCGGCGCGTGCTGCCGTATGTGGGACGCGTCGCCGGGGTGATCGTGTTGCTCACCGGGCTGTACGTCAGCTATTACGGCTACTACGAGATCCGGTTGTACTTCGCCGAGGGCGACGCTCATGATCCGGTGGTCGGTGCCGCGGGTGCGGTGCAGTCCTGGCTGGCCGATCAGGTCGACGCGCTGGGTGTTTGGCCGCTGCTGGGCGCGATCGTCGCGCTGGTGGCCGGCGCACTGGGCTGGCGAGCGCTGCGGCGCCGGCACCGGTCCGCCCCCGAATAATTGTTTCGATTGTTTCAATCTCGGGCAGCGGCGGGTAGCATGGGCGCATGCCCACCGCCGTCGCCCCGATCGCCCGCCAGGTCGCCGAACGCGCCCGCACCGACGCCGGGTTCGCCCTTGTCCTCGACGCGCTCCTGGAGGCGCCCACCGCCCCTCAGGGCACGTTGGAGCGTATCGCCGCCCACGCCCTGAACGACCAGCGCCGCGCTGCCCTCGKCGACGACTTCGTCGCCGGGGCGCTGCCCACGCCGAAGGTCCAAGACCTCCTGCGGTTGGGCACACCGCAGGCGGTGCACCGGCTGCGCAGCCGCGGCAAGCTCATCGGCGCGGCCATCGGCAACCAGACCTGGTTTCCGGCCTGGCAATTCGATGACGCCCGGCTGCGCCCGGAGCTGACCGAGATCCTGGAGCTGCTGGGCCGGTTCACCACCGACCCGCTGGCCGCGGACCGCATCATGCGGCTCACCCATGACGAACTGGGCGGTGTCTCGATCGCCGAGGCGCTGCGCCACGGCGAGACGGCGCCCGCCGCGCGCCGACTGCTCACCTCGCTCGGTGCCTGAACTCCCGGCCGGCTATCGGGCACCGCTGCCCGATGCCCGGCCCAGCGGGCTGCGCCGCCGGCGCATCGCCGCCGGCGCACAGCTGTGGCGACTCGACGCCGAGCCCCCCGGCCAGTGGACCTGGGGCGGCTTCGGTCAGCCGCGCTATCGCTTCGATCCCCCGTCCGGCGGGTTTCGCACCCGCTACGCGGCGACCGATCTCGTCGGCGCGTTCCGGGAACGCTACCGACTGACCGGATTGATGATCCCCGGCGATCACGCCCGCCACCATCTGGTGCGGCTGTCCGCCGCCCGACACCTGCGGGTGCTCGATCTGCGCACCGAGCGCAACCTGGATGCCCTGGGCGTCGACGACCAGATCAGCACCGGCCAGCACGACGCGGTGTGGGCCACCTGCCAGCACCTGGCAGATGCCGTGCGGCGCTGGTGGCCCGAGCCCGACGAATGCCCGGATGCGATCGTCTATCGTTCGCGCACCACCCCGGAGACTTCGGTCAACTATGCGTTCTTCGATGTCGGTGCATTCGCGGTGGAGTGCTGGCCGCTCGCGGAGCGCCCGGAGGTGACCGCGGATCTGGTGCTGCGGCACGGGTTTACCGTCGCGTACTGAGTCCGATAGCGCACTGCCCCACCTGCCACAGACCCACCCGTCACAGACCCACCCGTCACAGACCCACCTGCCACAGACCCATCTGTCACAGACCCACCCGTCACATACCCACCAGTCACAGCACGGAGGATGTGGGCATGCGCCCGCCTCTGAGCGACAACGCCGGTTATGTCAACTCGCATTGCGCTCGCCGAGGCGCGATTCTCCACCAGCACCCCGCCACGGCCTGACATAACGTCGCTTGTCGCTCGGAGCCGGGCACACACCACACCCCCGCTCCCGCGTGACGCCTGAGACGGACGTGACCGATCCCGGCGCTCAGCCCGGCTTCGTCGCGGTGACCAGCCGGGTCGAAGTCCACGGCCCGCCGTACCACATTCGCCAGCCCAGGTTGCGCCATGTCACGTCACGCCAACCCATTTCACGCAGTTGGGCGGCGTGGCGGCGGATCTCCCACAGATCGGCGATGGCCAACCGGCCTCCGGGCCGCAGCACCCGGGCCGCCTCCGCCAGCGCACGCCGGCGGCCCTCGCGAGACCCGATGTTGTGGATCGCCAGGTTGGACACCACCAGGTCGACGCTGGCGTCGGGCAGCGGCAGCGCGGTCATGTCGCCGGTGCTCACCTCGATCCGGTCGGCGACGCCTTCCAGGGCGGCGTTGGCCCGGGTGGCATCAGCTGAGTTGTCGGTCTGATCGGCCTGCCACAGGTCGACTCCGATCGCACGGCCGTCGGGCAGCCGCTTGGCCGCGGCGCACAACACCGCACCTCGACCGCATCCCATGTCGAGCACGGTTTCGTCGCCGCGCAGGCGCAGCCCATCGAGTACGTCGTCCCACACCTTGAACTTGCCGGCCCGCGTCGCATGCCAATACAGCCCGACCTGGGTCAGGACGGCGGCGTCGAGGACCAACGCCGCCGCGCCGGGCCACAGTGGACCGCGGGCCAGGGCGATGCCGCCGTAGATCGCCAGCGCGGCGGACCCGATCGCCAAAAGCGGCGAGCTGCCCGCCCAGCGAGACCCGGTGAAACGATCCGTCGATGCCGTAGTCGCCGCGATGGCGTGGCGCCTCAGTCATCGTGCAGGCTCTCGTCGCCGAACCTGATCCCGAGATCGCGCGCTGTCTCGATCGAATCACAGTCCACTGGAACGGTTTTCTGTCGGCGGGTAGCTTCGGCCAACGGCACGTAATCCACCGTCGGCGGGTTGAGCGCCACCATCACCCCGCTGCGCCCCTCGTCGAGGGCCCGCACCGCCGCAGCGCCGAACCGCAGCCCCAGCAGCCGGTCCACCGACGACGGCGAACCGCCGCGTAACAGATGCCCCAGCACCACGGCACGCGACTCGCGCCCGGTGAGCGCCTCGAGTTCAGCGGCAACCTTGGCGCCCACGCCGCCCAGGCGTTCGGCCTGACCCACCGCCTTGCCCGCCACGGTGAGCTCGCCGCCTACCGGCTTGGCGCCTTCGGCCACGCAGATAATGGAGTAGGTCGAACCACGTTGCGCGCGTTGGTTGATCAGCTCGGCCACCGGCTCGAGCCGATACGGGATCTCCGGAAGCAAGATGGCGTGCACCCCGGACGCCAGCCCGGCATGCAGCGCGATCCAGCCGGCGTAGCGGCCCATCACCTCCACCACGATGATCCGGCTGTGCGAGGTCGCGGTGGGAAACAACCGATCGATGCACTCGGAGGCGAAATCGACCGCACTGTCGAAACCGAACGTCGCCGCGGTGCCCTCCAGGTCGTTGTCGATGGTCTTGGGCACCCCGACCAGCCGCAGCCCAGCCTGGTGCAGGTGGTGGCCGATCGCCAGGGACCCGTCGCCCCCGATGGTGATCAACGCATCGATCTCGTGCTCTGCGAAGCGCTCGAGCAGCTCGTCGGTGCGGTCCTGTTCGCTCCAGCTGCCGTCGGGCTGCTGCACCGGGTAGGCGATCGGGTTGCCGCGGTTGGTGCTGCCCAAGATGGTGCCGCCCTGGTGGATGATGCCGCGCACCCGGTTACGGTTCAGCTCGATCAGACCGCCATCGGGATAGTCGTCGCCCAGCAGCAGCCCGTTGTAGCCGTCGCGGATCCCGACCACGTCCCAGCCTCGTCTTTGGGCGGCCAGGGTGGCGGCGTAGACGACGGCGTTGAGACCTGGTGCGTCACCGCCACCAGTGCTGATCGCGATGCGCTTGATGCCCGCCGTCACCCCTGGACCGCCAGCACCGGGCTTTTGGGATCGATCAGAACCTTGGCATGCCGGGCCGGGTCCGCCAGCGCGTCGAACGCGTTCGCCACCCCGCCCAGTCCGACGGTGCCGGTGATCAACGGCGAGACGTCGACCTTCCCCTCGGCGATCATGTGCAGGGTGTCTCGGAATTCCATTGGTGTGTATCCCAATACGAACCGAAGGTCGGCTTCCTTGTTGATCGCGATCGCCGGCCGGATCGCGTCGGTTCCCATGCAGACGCCGACCACGACCACCCGGGAGAACAGGGGCGCGCCGGCGATGATGCCGTCGATGACACCGGGCACCCCGACGCACTCGAAGATCACCGGGCGGTTGGGTGTGGCGGCGCCGACGGCTTCGGCGGCCCGCCAGACATGCCACCAGGGCAACCGTGCCTTGTACAGCTTTTCGACGGTGCCCACCGCCAAGCCCAGCGCATCCGGCGCCTTCTCCAGGTGGCCGTGGCCCGCGGCCGCGGCATAGGGCGAATCGTGTGCCGGGTCGACGACGATGTCGGCGCCGCATCGGGTGGCCAGCGCGCGGCGGCCGGGCGAGAAGTCGCTGGCGATCACCGTGCGCACACCGCGGGCTTTGAGCATGCACACCACCGCCAGGCCGATCGGTCCGCAGCCGATCACGATCGCCACGTCGCGCTTGCGCACCTCGCCGCGTCGCACGGCATGCCAGGCGACCGCCATCGGTTCGGTGAGTGCGGCCGCGTCCACCGACAGGCCGTTGGGAATGGGCAGGGTCAGCGACTGCTCGACGAGCATCTGCTCGGCGTAGCCGCCCGGCGCCGATTCCGACAACCCGATCGCATGGACAGCGTCACCGCGCCGCAACAGCGGTAGTGCGACTACTCGGGTGCCGGGGCGCGGCGCCTTTCGAGTACGGGGACCGTGGTCGAGTACTTCGCCGCAGACTTCGTGCCCGAGCACCACCTGCTGATCCGAGCACATGAAGCCGTCGTATCCGGTCGCGGCCATGACATCGGCGACCTCGTCGCAGTGCTGGCGTGCGTGCAGATCAGATCCGCAGATACCGCACCGCAGCACGTCGATGAGGAGCTGGCCTCTGGCCGGGACGGGGGTAGGTAGTTCGACGAGCTCGAGTTCGCTGTTGCTGCAACTGACCGCTTTCACGGTTTCCAGCCTACGAGGGTGACCGGCGGGTGGGGTGTCAACGACCGGGGCGGCGAGCACGTAACAGGGCTCCCACCAGGACGATCGCCAACACCGCCAGCCACGGCCAGGCGCCGTGCTGGTGCACCCACCCGGCGAGCGTGCCCTGGAGCCGTCCCGCCGCGGCCAGCACCGGATCGCCCACGCTGGCGTCGCCCTGGAACAGGCGAACTTCGTAGTAGCCGTAGTAGCCGACGTAGAGTCCCACGGCCACCAGCAGTGCCCCGCTGATCCGGCTCGCGTAGCGGGTGATTCGCCGTATCTTGGCGATCAGCGCGGAGCGGGCCAGCGCCACCGCGATCGCGAGCACCCCGACCAGTAGGCCGAACCCGGCCGCATATGCCAGATAGACCGTCACCGCGTCGCGGCCACCGCGCAAGGCCGCCCCGGTGACCGCCAGGAACGGGCCGATCGTGCAGCCCAGCGACGCGCACGCGTAGCCCACCCCGTAGCCGAGCATCGACCCGATCCGGGCGGTGGGCGCCCATCGTCCGCCGAACGATCCAACCGCGAGTCGGCCGCCCGCCAGCAGCCAAAACCCAAGGGCCACCAGCACCACCCCGATCACCACCGTGGCGTAGGGCAGGTAGCGCTGCGCCCGTGCGGCCGCCGTGACGGTGAGCAGCCCGAAGACGCCGAACACCGCCAGAAAGCCCAGGGTCATCGCCGCGGTGGCCGCCAGCGCGCGGCCCACCGCCTGCCGCCCGCCGGTCCGCTCGCCACGCACCACCAATGCCAGGTAGGCGGGCAGCAGCGCGAACCCGCACGGATTCAGGGCCGCCACCAACCCTGCGGCGAAGGCCAGCGCGGGCAGGTTCTGGTTCACCTAGGTCAGCGCCGCGACCCGGTCGGACAACTCCTGTTGCGACATCGCCGAGGTGGGGTTGTTCACGAAGGTCGAGGTGCCGTCGGAGCGCTCGAATACGTAGGCGGGCTGCCACGGCACTCCGAATCGGGTCCAGATCGAGCCGTCGGCGTCGTTGAGGTTGGTGAAGTTCAGGTGGTACTTGGCGACGAAGGCCTGCATCGACGCCACATCGGAGCGGCCCGCGACTCCGACGAAGGTCACCCGGGGGTTGGCGGCCGCGACTTGGCTCACCGACGGCGCTTCGGCGTTGCAGAACGGACAACTCGGCCGCCAGAACCACAGCACTACGGGTTTGCCCTGCAGGCTGGCGCCGTTGAAGGGGGTCCCGTCAATGGTCGTGGTGGTGAACTGCAACCGGTCATCTGCGGCGGTGGCGGCCGGTGAGGCGGCCAGCCCGACAACCAGTGCGGCGACAGCGGCCAGTACCAACGTGTAGATCCTCATGTGAGGCATCACGAACGCGGACGGCCGATGGTTCAGCCCACGCGTCGGGGCCGCGGTTTATGGTGGCCGCGATGGGACTGCACCTGCACCGCGCCGAGCGCACCGACGTCCTCGCCGACGGCCTCGGTGCACTGTTGGCGACGCCGCCGGCCGACCCGTTCGCCCAGGAGCTGGTGCTGGTGCCGGCGCGCGGGGTCGAGCGCTGGCTGTCCCAACGTCTGTCGCATGTGTTGGGTGCCGGTCCCGGCGGCGACGGGGTCTGCGCGGGCGTGGAGTTTCGCAACCCGATCTCGCTCATCGCCGAGATCACCGGCGCCGGCGACGACGATCCGTGGTCCCCGGATGCCATGACCTGGCCGCTGTTGGCGGTGATCGACGCGAACCTGGCCGAGCCCTGGTGCGCCACGCTGGCAACGCATTTGGGCCACGCCGACTCCAGCGGAGAAGGTGAGCTGCGGCGCGGCCGGCGCTATGCGGTGGCGCGCCGGCTGGCCGGACTGTTCGCCTCCTATGCCCGGCAGCGCCCGCAGTTGCTGGTCGACTGGAACGCCGGTGCGACCGGTGAATTGCATGAGGACCTGGCCTGGCAGCCGCCGCTGTGGCGGGCGTTGGTGGCCGCCATCGGTATCGATCCCCCACCCGTTCGGCACCGCGATACCGTCGCGCGTCTGCGCCAGGCGCCGACCGACACACTGCCGGCCCGGCTGTCGTTGTTCGGGCACACCCGGTTGGCGTGCACCGACATCGAGTTGCTGGACGCGCTGGCCACTCATCACGACCTGCACCTGTGGTTGCCGCATCCCTCCGACGCGCTGTGGCGCTCGCTCGGCGACGTGCACGGCGTCGTACCGCGCACCGAGGACGACACCCGCCACCACGCCCACCATCCGCTGCTGGAGACGCTGGGCCGCGATCTGCGTGAGCTGCAACGCGGCCTGCCCGCCGCGCCCGACAGTGATGAATTCCTCGATGCCGCAACGCGGCCGGACACCCTGCTGGGTTGGCTGCAATCCGATCTGGGCGCCAATGCGCTGCGCCCAACGGGCCGCCGCCACGCCGCATCAGACCGCTCGGTGCAGGTGCACAGCTGCCACAGCCCGGCGCGGCAGGTCGACGTGCTACGCGAAGTCCTGCTGGGGCTGCTGCACGACGATCCGACGCTGGAGCCCCGCGACATCGTGGTGATGTGCCCCGACATCGAAACCTATGCGCCGTTGATCGTCGCCGATTTCGGTCTGGGCGAGCTCGCCGGCGACACCCACCCGGCGCATCGGTTGCGGGTGCAGCTCGCCGACAGGGCACTGACCCAGACCAATCCGCTGCTCGCGGTGGCCGCCGAACTGCTGGAGATCGCCGGCAGCCGCGCCACCGCAACCGCCGTGCTCAACCTCGCCCACGCCGACCCGGTACGGGCGCGGTTCGGCTTCACCGACAACGATCTGGCCCAGATCACCACCTGGGTGCGTACCGCCAACATCCGCTGGGGTTTTGACCCACACACCCGCGAGCGCTACGGGCTGTCGCACATCGTGCACAACACCTGGAGATTCGGCCTGGACCGCATCTTGACCGGGGTGGCGATGTCCGATGATTCGCAGGCCTGGCTGGGCACCGCGCTCCCCCTCGACGACGTCGGCAGCAGTCAGGTGGAGCTGGCCGGGAAACTGGCCGAGTTCGTGGCCCGGTTGCAGTCGGCGGTCGAGAAGTTGGAGGGCACGCGCCCGCTGGCGGAGTGGATCACCGCGCTGCGCGACGGGGTCGCCGAGCTGGCCGATGCCGGCGCTGATGCCTGGCAGAGCGCGCATCTGCAACGGGAGTTGGCGCAGGTGCTCGACGACGCCGCGGCCCGCAGCGACACCGCCCTGCGGCTACCCGATGTGCGCGTGCTGATGGCCGGGCATCTGGCCGGGCGGCCGACCCGGGCCAACTTCCGCACCGGAACGCTGACGGTGTGCACCATGGTGCCGATGCGGTCGGTGCCACACCGGGTGGTGTGCCTGCTGGGCGTGGACGACGGAGTGTTCCCCCGGCTGAACCTGCCCGACGGCGACGACGTGCTGGCGCGGCGCCCGATGACCGGGGAACGTGACATCCGTTCCGAGGACCGGCAATTGCTGCTGGATGCGATCACCGCGGCCACCGACAAGCTGGTGATCACCTACACCGGCGCCGACGAACACAGCGGCCACCCCCGCCCGCCCGCCGTCCCGTTGGCCGAGTTGCTCGATGCGCTGGATCAGACCACCCCCGAACCGGTGCGCGCGCAGCTTGTTGTGGAGCATCCGCTGCAGCCGTTCGACGTCAAGAACGTCGAACCCGGTCGGCTGATCCCCGATGTGCCGTTCACCTTCGACCCGACCGTGCCGCTGGCCGCCCGAACCGCCGCCGGAATCCGTTGTGCTGCACGGGTGTTCATCAACGACCCGCTTCCCGCGCCGCCGCCGGCAGACGTCACGCTCGTCGACCTGCTCAAGTTCTTCAAGGACCCGGTCAAGGGCTTTTTCAGTGCGCTGAACTACACCCTGCCGTGGGAAGTCGACGAGGTCGAAGACGGTATGCCGGTCGAGATCGACGCGCTGGGCGAGTGGGCGGTGGGCAACCGAATGCTGCACGACATGCTGCTGGGCACCGACCCGGCCAATGCCATCGCGGCTGAGTGGCGGCGCGGCAGCCTGCCACCCGGGCAACTGGGCTGGCGCACCGCCAAACAGATCCGGGACCGGGTCATGTACCTGGCGGCGGCGGCCCTTGAGCATCGCCAAGGCGCCCCGGCGACTTTTGACATCGATCTGGATCTCGGAGGCGGGCGCCGGCTGACCGGCACCGTCACCCCGGTGTTCGATGCCACCACGGTGTCGGTCAACTACTCCAAACTGCGGGACACGCATCTGTTGCAGGCCTGGATTCCGCTGGTGGCGTTGGCCGCCCAGCGTCCCGACGTCGAGTGGACCGCCCGCTGCATCGGCCGCGACCGAGGCGGCGAGCGCGCCCGGCAGCGGGTGCTCGGGCCGCCACCCGACCCGGTCGAAACATTGCGGGAGCTGGTGTGGCTCTATGACATGGGGCGATGCGAACCGCTGCCACTGCCGATCAAGACGTCGTTCGCATGGGCCGAGAAGCGTCACGCCGGGCGCGACCCGGTGTCGTATGCGAGCAGTAAATGGGCCACCCAGCGCTATCCCGGTGAGAACGCCGAACCCGCCAGCGTGCGGGTGTGGGGACCGCACGCGCCGTTTGACGTGCTGCAGGCCCCACCACGCCCGGGCGAGGAGTTCGACGGTGAGGACACCCGCCTGGGCGCGCTGGCCGCCCGGCTGTGGCTGCCGCTGCTGCGCGCGGAACGGCGGATGCGCTGATGGACCGCTTCGATCTGCTGGGCCCGCTGCCGGCCCGCGGCACCACCACGGTGCTGGAGGCCAGCGCCGGCACCGGTAAGACGTTCACGCTGGCCGGTCTGGTGACCCGCTACCTGGCCGAGGGTCACGCCACCCTGGACGAGATGTTGTTGATCACCTTCAGCCGCGCCGCCACCCGGGAGCTGCGTGACCGGGTGCGTCGCCAACTGGTGGAGACATTGGCCGCCCTGGACGGCATGTGCGCACAGGAACCCAATGATCTTGTCGCGCATCTGTGCGCCGGTAGCGCCGACGAGCGGGAGCTGAGCCGGCGCCGGCTGCGTGATGCGCTGGCCGGATTCGACGCCGCGACCATCGCCACCACGCATCAGTTCTGTCATCTGGTGCTGAAGTCACTGGGCATCGCCGGTGACACCAGCGCCGGGGTCGAGTTGGTGGAAAGCCTTGACGACCTGGTGATCCGGGTCGTCGACGACCTGTACCTGGCGAAGTTCGGTACCCAGCGCGACGAGGTGGCGCTGAGCTACGCCGACGCGCTGGAACTCGCGCGGCAGGTGGTCTCCGACCCCTATGCCCAGCTGCGCCCGCTGGATCCCGAACCCGACTCGGTGGCCGAGGTGCGGCTGAGATTCGTCGATGCGGTCTGCACCGAATTGGAGTTGCGCAAACGCCAGCTCGGCGTGCTGGGCTATGACGACCTGTTGCGCCGGCTGGCCGGCGCCTTGGAGCCCGAAGACTCACCGGCCCGTGAACGGATGCGGCAACGCTGGCCGATCGTGATGGTCGACGAGTTCCAGGACACCGACCCGATCCAGTGGCAGGTGATCGAACGCGGCTTCGTCGGGCATTCGGCGGTGGTGCTGATCGGCGACCCCAAGCAGGCGATCTACGGGTTCCGCGGCGGCGACATCTACACCTATCTGCAGGCGGCCCGCACCGCTGGGCAGCAGCGCACCCTGGCGGTGAACTGGCGCAGCGACTCCGCACTGGTCGATGCGCTGCAGACGGTGATGGGCGGTGCGGCGCTGGGCGATCCGCAGATCGTGGTCCACGATGTCGAGGCCGCGGTCAGCGGAACCCGGCTGGCCGGCGCGCCTTGCACCGCGCCGTTGCGGCTGCGGGTGGTCGGCCGCGCGACCTTCGGTGTCAGCGCCGACCGTGTCGTCCCGATGACCAAGCTGCGCCGCCATATCCCCGATGATCTGGCCGCCGACGTCGCCGCCTTGTGGGCCAGCGGCGCGACTTTCGACGGCCGTGCGATCAGCCCCGGCGATGTGGCGGTGATCGTGGAGAACAGCAAGGACGCGGCCGCCTGCCAAGAAGCCTTGCTGCGGGCCGGGATTCCCGCGGTGTTCACCGGTGACGCCGACGTGTTCTCCTCGGCTGCGGCCGCCGACTGGTTGTGTCTTTTGGAGGCGTTCGAGGCAACGCATCGCGCCGGGCTGGTGCGGGCCGCCGCGGCGACGGTGTTCTTCGGCCATACCGCCGCTACCCTGGCCGACGGTGGTGACACGTTGACCGACCAGGTGGCGTCCACGTTGCGGGACTGGTCCGATGAACTGCGTCTGCACGGGCCGGCGGCGGTGTTCGAGGCGGCGCAGTTGGCCGGCCTCAAGCGCCGGTTGCTCGGCGAGTACGGCGGGGAACGCACCATGACCGATCTGGCGCATGTGGCGCAGCTGCTACATGAGGCCGCGCACCGCGACCGGTTGGGCCTGCCGGCGTTGCGGGATTGGTTGCGCCGTCAGTGCACGGAAAGAAACGGTGGCGGGCAGCACAATCGCCGGCTCGACTCCGACGCGGCCGCCGTGCAGATCCTGACGGTGTGGGGCTCCAAGGGCTTGCAGTTTCCGATCGTGTACCTGCCGTTCGCGTTCAACCGGCACATGTTCGACGAGGCCATCCCGCTCTACCACGAAGCCGGTGTGCGTTGCCGGCACGTCGGCGGCCCGAACAGTTCCGACCACAACGAGGTGCAGCGGTTGAGCGTGGCCGAGGCCGCCCGCAATGACATTCGGCTCGCCTATGTGGCGTTGACCCGCGCGCAGTCGCAGGTGGTGGCGTGGTGGGCGGCGTCCTACGACGAACCCAACGGCGGCCTGTCCCGGTTGCTGCGGGGCCGGTGCCGTGGCGAGGCGCCGGTACCGGATCGCTGCGAGCCCAAGCCGTCCGACGACGAAGCGCTGAGCTGCTTTCGGGAGTGGGAGGCCGCCGGCGGTCTGGTCATCGAGGAGTCGGTGATCGCCCCGCTGGCCCCGGTCGCCTCGGCACAGCCTCCGGATGGCTTGGAAGCACGGCACTTCCACCGCCACATCGACACCGGCTGGCGGCGCACGTCGTATTCGGGGCTGATCCGGCATGCCTCCGAAGGCGTGGCAGATGTGGCGGGCGCGGCGTCCGGGGTGCACAGCGAGCCGGAGCTGACCGCCCGCGACGACGAGGCCGACGACGTGCCCGTGGCGGTGGCGGCGCCGCCGGACGGCGCGGATCTGGTCTCGCCGATGGCCGAGTTGCCGGCGGGGGCGGCGTTCGGTTCGTTGGTGCACGCGGTGTTGGAGACCGCCGATCCGTTCGCCGCCGACCTGGCGGCCGAGCTGGAAGCCCAGGTAAGCCTGCACGCCGCCTGGTGGTCGGTCGACGCCGAGCCGGCCGTATTGGCCGCGGCACTGGTGCCGATGCACGACACCCCGCTGGGGCCGCTGGCCGGTGGGCTGACGCTGCGCGACATCGGCACCCGAGACCGGTTGCGGGAGTTGGATTTCGAGATTCCATTGGCCGGAGGGGATGTTCGGGGGGTGGCAACGGACCTGCGGCTGGCCGAAGTGGGGACGCTGCTGCGCGAGCATCTGCCGGCTGACGACCCGTTCGCCCCGTATGCCGACCGGCTGGCCACCGAAGCACTGGGCGGCCAGCCGCTGCGCGGATATCTGTCCGGGTCGATCGATGTGGTGCTGCGGGTTCGGCAACAGCGCTTTGTGGTGGTCGACTACAAGACCAACCGGCTGGGCGACACCGCCGCGGACTACGGGTTCGACCGGCTCACCGCGGCGATGCTGCATTCGGATTACCCGTTGCAGGCGCTGTTGTATACCGCGGTGCTGCACCGCTTCCTGCGCTGGCGGCTGCCCGGTTACGACCCCGAGCAGCATCTGGGCGGGGTGCTGTATCTGTTCGTGCGCGGCATGTGCGGGCCGGAGACCCCGGTCATCGACGGGCACCGTGCCGGGGTGTTCGACTGGCGGCCGCCGACGGCGCTGGTGGTCGCGTTGTCGGACCTGTTGCACGCAAGGCGGGCGGCATGAGCGAGCTGTTGGAGTGGCGAGTGGCCTCCCGAGCCACCGGACTGCTTCGGGACTTCAATCAGGCAGGCGTATTGGATGCCGCCGATGTGCATGCGGCCCAACGCATCACCGCATTGGCCGGCGAACCCGACGAGACGGTCGCCTTGGCGCTGGCGCTGACCGTGCGGGCGCTGCGTCACGGATCGGTGTGCCTGGATCTGTCATCGGTGGCCGCCGACACCGACGGCGCGGACGTGTCCTGGCCGGCGCCGGGTGCTTGGCTGGCGGCGGTGCGGGGCAGCCGGCTGGTGCAGGAGCAGGTACTGAGGGTCTATGACATCCCTGCTGGCGGGCTGCTCTACCTCGACCGGTATTGGCGCGAGGAGCAGCAGGTCTGCGCGGACCTGTTGGCGTTGTCGGCGCCCGGGACGGTGCCGGCGGAGCTGCCCGCCTTCGAGCGGCTTTTTCCGCCCGGCAAGTTCGATGAGCAGCGTGCGGCCGCTGAAATCGCGCTGTCGCAGCCGGTTACGGTGCTCACCGGCGGGCCGGGCACCGGCAAGACCACCACGGTGGCACGACTGTTGGCGCTGTTGGCCGAGCACGCCGAACGGTCGGGGACGCCCGGGCTGCGGATCGCGTTGGCCGCCCCGACCGGTAAGGCCGCGGCCCGGCTGACCGAGGCGGTCGCCGTGGAGGTGGCCGCGTTGGATCCGGTGGATCAGGCGCGACTGGCCGGATTGGGCGCCACCACGTTGCACACGCTGTTGGGGTCGCGGCCGGACAGCTCGGTGCGGTTCCGCCACGATCGGGTCAACCGGCTGCCGCACGATGTGATCGTCGTCGACGAGACGTCGATGGTGTCGCTGACGTTGATGGCCCGGCTGCTGGAGGCGATGCGCCCGGATGCCCGGCTGATTCTGGTGGGCGACGCCGACCAGCTGGCGTCGGTGGAAGCCGGTGCGGTGCTGGCCGATCTGGTGGACGGGCTGGCGGCGCGGCCGGACACCCGGGTGGCCACGCTGCGGACGTCGCACCGCTTCGGCGAGTCGATCGGGGCGCTGGCGGTGGCGATCCGCGACGGTGATGCCGATACCGCGATCGCGCTGCTGGCCGCCGGCGGCGAGCACGTGGAGTGGATCGACACCGACCACACGGCCGACGTGGCGCAGCGGTTGGCGGCGCTGGTGGTGCCCCACGCGTTGGCGGTGCGCCAGGCGGCGCTGTTCGGTGACGCCACCGCAGCGGCGGCGACGCTGGACGAGCACCGGTTGCTGTGTGCGCACCGGGAGGGCGTGCACGGGGTGCGGCACTGGAACCAGCAGATCCGCCGGTGGGTGGCCGAGCAGACCGGTGACCCGATGTGGACCGAGTGGTATGCCGGGCGCCCGTTGCTGGTGACCGCCAATGACTACGGGTTAGGGCTGCGCAACGGCGACACCGGGGCCGTGGTGGTCCGCAATGAGGGCCTGCGCGCGGTGATCTCCACGGCGTCCGGGCCACTGGAGTTCGCCACCAGCCGGCTCGCCGAGGTCGAGACCATGTATGCGATGACGATCCACAAGAGCCAGGGCAGCCAGGCCGGCGAGGTGACCGTGCTGATGCCGCCCGTCGAGTCGCGGCTGTTGACCCGGGAGCTGTTCTACACCGCGGTGACCCGGGCCAAGACGAAGGTCCGGGTGGTGGGGTCGGAGGCTTCGGTGCGGGCGGCGCTGGGCCGCCGGGTGGTGCGGGCCTCCGGGCTGGCGCTGCGGCTGCGAGAAACGTGACCAGCGGTGTACTACAAATTCGTAGTACCATTTTTCTATGTCCGAGGTGCCGGTACGCGAGCTGAATCAGAACACCGCCGGTGTGCTCGCCCGCGTCAAACGGGGCGAACAACTTGAGATCACCGAACGCGGCACGGTGATCGCTCGCCTGGTCCCGGCCGAGGCGGATCCGTTGGCCGAGATGATCAAGGCCGGGCGACTTCACCCTGCGACCGTCAACGGGCCGGCGCCGCGTCCCTCGGGCCCGATCCGCACCGATCATGAGGCCGGCAAAGCGCTTCGCGAAATGCGGGATGACGAGCGCTACTGATGTTGTATCTGGACACGTCGGCGCTGGTGAAGCTGATCCGCCGTGAACCGGAGACCGACGCGCTCGCCGATTGGCTCGACGCGCAGCAGTCCGCGCCGTGGGTGTCGTCAACGTTGATCGAGGTCGAACTGCCTCGCGCTATTCGGCGGCTGGACCCCGCCCGCCTGCCCGATGTACCCGCACTGGTATCGCGAGTCTCCCGCTACCAGGTGGATGAGGTGGTTCGGGCCGCCGCTGCGGCCTATTCCGACCCGGCGCTGCGATCCCTAGACGCCATCCATCTAGCGACCGGTCACGCGGTGTTCGGCACCCGGTTGACGGCGTTTGTCGCCTACGACCGACGCTTGCTCGACGCCGCCGGCGCTCTCGGCCTGCCGACCGTTTCTCCGGGACGCTAGCCGCCTCGAGCTGTCAGACCCGCGGATTACCGTCGCGGCCATGGGGAATCGTAAGCAGTCGGCCAGCGGCGGATCGGCCTTCGCCGTCCTCTTTGTCCTCGCCCTGCTGTGGTGGCTGCGCTGGCTGATTCTGGCCGGCACCGTGATCACCCTGGCCGTGTTCGTCACGCGATGGCTGGTGCGCAGCTACGCCGCGCACCGCGCCACCGAACTGA
Source organism: Mycobacterium sp. P7213 (assembly GCF_900604305.1). Classification (NCBI taxonomy): domain Bacteria; kingdom Bacillati; phylum Actinomycetota; class Actinomycetes; order Mycobacteriales; family Mycobacteriaceae; genus Mycobacterium; species Mycobacterium sp. P7213. The sequence goes on along the minus strand of NZ_UWOA01000003.1, from coordinate 54,707 downwards.
ACCGGCTGCGCGAGATCCGCCAGCGCGCCGACGTTCAGAACGCCCAGGTGTTGCGCGGGGACCCGCACGGGTTCTTCGGGCAGTACCCGCTGCCGGACCCGGAGCTGATTCCGCGCTGGTACCGCGCCGGTTAGGCGCGTCGCCGGACCGGTAGGGCACGTCGCCGGGCCGGTGGGGCACGTCGCCGGGCCGCTGGGGCGCATCACGCGGCCGGACCATGTGCACCGTTGCCCGCCTCTGAGCGACACATCGCACCTACCCCGCGCCGCCCGCACGGTTGTCGCTCAAAGGCGGGCATCTCCCCTATCCCCGCCAAGCCGTTATGGATGGGGCCGCTGGTGCGCCACACTGGGACCATGACGGAATCCGGCGACACCCGTGTCGCGGTCTACCTCGACTTCGACAACATCGTGATCTCCCGCTACGACCAGGTCAACGGCCGCAGTTCGTTTCAGAAGGACAAGTCCAAGGGCCTGTCCAAGAATCCGGAACGCCTCGCCCGGGCCACCGTCGATGTCGGGGCGATCATCGATTTCGCCTCGTCGTTCGGGACGCTGGTGCTCACCCGCGCCTACGCGGATTGGTCGGCGGAGGTCAACACCGGCTACCGCGCGCAGCTGGTGGGGCGCGCGGTCGATCTGGTGCAGTTGTTCCCGGCCGCGGCCTACGGCAAGAACGGCGCCGACATCCGCTTGGCGGTCGACGCGGTCGAGGACATGTTCCGGCTGCCGGATCTGACCCATGTGGTGATCGTGGCCGGCGACTCCGACTACATCCCGCTGGCGCAGCGCTGTAAGCGGTTGGGCCGCTATGTCGTCGGGATCGGCGTGGCCGGCTCGACCAGCCGCGCCTTGGCCGCGGCCTGCGACGACTTCGTCAGCTACGACGCGCTGCCCGGGGTGCCGGTGTTCGAGCCCGCGCCGGTCACCGCAGAGGCCGAGGCCGAACCGAAGCGGCGCACCCGCCAGCCCAAAGAGGAGCCCGAAGAGCCCGCACCGGATCCGGTGGACACCGCGACTGGCCTGCTGACGCGCGCGCTGCGGATCGGTCTGGAGAAAGACGACGTCGAATGGCTGCACAACTCCGCAGTCAAGGCGCAGATGAAGCGCATGGATCCGTCCTTCAGCGAGAAAGCGCTGGGCTACAAGTCATTCAGCGATTTCCTGCGGTCTTACTCGGACCTGGTGGAGCTCGACGAGAGTTCGACGACGCGCATGGTGCGGCTGCGCAACTAGCGGCCGAACTAGCCTTCCGCGGCCACCAGGGATCGCAGCTGCACGTCGGGGTTGTCGCGCTGGAAACCCTGCAGGCGCCACGCGTTGGAGAACAAGACCAGGTGCACGCCGTCGGTGCGGGTCAAGACTTCCGCCAACGACTGTTTGTTCACGAAGTCGACGTCGTCGGCGTCCACGATCCGCGCGACCTGATACGGCAGCGGCTCCAGCGTGATCGGCGCGCCCATCTCGCTGGCCATGCGGTGTGCGGCCACCTCGAACTGCATCGGGCCGACCGCGGCAAGCACCGGCGCCTGCTCACCGCGGCGATCGGAGACCAGCACCTGCACCACGCCTTCTTGGTCCAACTGCTCGATACCGCGACGAAACTGCTTGTGTTTGCTGGGGTCGACGTTGCGTGCCACCGAGAAGTGCTCGGGCGAGAAGCTCGGGATCGGCGGATACTGCACGGGCACATCGCAATACAGCGTGTCGCCGGGACGCAGGGCGGCAGCGTTGGCCAGCCCGATCACATCGCCGGGCCAGGCGGTGTCCAAGGTGGAGCGCTGCTGGCCGAACACCGACTGGGCGTACTTGGTGACAAACGGCTTGCCGCTCGCGGCGTGGGTGAGCACGTCGCCACGTTCGAAGGTGCCCGAGTACACCCGCGCGAAAGCGATGCGGTCGCGGTGGGCGGAGTCCATTCCGGCCTGCACCTTGAATACGAAGGCGCTGAACGGTGCGTCGGTGGCGCGCCGGCCGCCGTCGACGTCGAGCGCCCCGCTGGGCGCCGGTGCCAACTCGGTGAGCACGTCGAGCAGCTGATTCACGCCGAAGTTCAATGCCGCCGAGGTGAACAGCACCGGTGTCGCCGTGCAGTCCAGGAACGCCTCGCGGTCGAAGTCGGATCCGTCGGCCGACAGCAGCTCGCACTCTTCGACGGCGGTATCCCAGTCGGCGCCGGCCGCGGCATGCGCATCGGCCGCGGCGATGTGCTCCTCGGGCGCCGCGGTCGCACCCCCGGCGGTACGGGTGAACCGGATGAAGTTGCCGGACCGGCGGTCGAGCACCCCATCGAATTCGCCGGCGATGCCGACCGGCCAGGTCAGCGGGGTGGGACGCAGCCCGATACGGGTGTGGATCTCGTCCATCAATTCCAGGGCATGCCGGCCGGGACGGTCCCATTTGTTGATCACCGTGATGATCGGGATCCGACGATGCCGGCACACCTGGAACAGCTTGAGGGTCTGCGGTTCCAGGCCTTTCGCGGCGTCGATGAGCATGACCGCGGAGTCGACGGCGGTCAGCACCCGGTAGGTGTCTTCGGAGAAGTCGGCGTGGCCGGGAGTGTCGAGCAGGTTGATGACGCAGTCCTGCCCCTTGGGGGTGCGGTAGGGGAACTGCAGGGCCGTCGAGGTGATGGAGATGCCGCGGGCCTTCTCCATCTCCATCCAGTCCGACACCGTGGCACGGCGACCGGATTTGCCGTGCACCGCGCCGGCCTCGGTGATGGCCTTGGCGTGCAGCACCAGCGCTTCGGTCAAGGTGGATTTGCCGGCGTCGGGGTGGCTGATCACGGCGAAGGTGCGGCGTCGGCCTGCCTCGGTGGAGATGTCGGTCATTGCGCCAGCGATTGTATTTGCGACCTCGCGCGAATCACTAATCGGCGCTCGCCGCCAGGACAGCGGGAAGCACCAGCGTGTCGATGACCTGCCGGGCGAACTTCGCATCGAAACTCTGGCCACTCATGACCCGGATCAGACCCACCCCGGCAAGCACATCGGCGATCAGCGACCAGTCCCGGCCGGGTGCCACCTCGCCGCGGTCGGCGGCCCGCTGAAGGATGGTCGTCACCACCCGTCTGCCCTTGAGCAGCAGCATGTCGTCGAGCGCCGAGGCCAGGTGTGGGTCGTGGGCGGCCTCGGCCGCGACCCGCAGCACCACGTCGTTGGGGATCAGCGCGTCGTCGGTGCGCGCCATCCGTCCCACCAACGCGTCGAAATCGCCGGCCAGGCTGCCGGTGTCGGCGACGTCGTCGTCCATCAGGTCGGGTCGCCAGTACACCAGCGCATCGGCGATCAGCGCCGCCTTCGACGACCAGCGGCGGTAGATGGCGGCCTTGCCGACGCCGGCTCGTGCTGCGATGTCGTTCATGTTGGTGTCGTCGTAGCCGTTCTCGGCCAAGGCGGCCAACGCGGCATCGAGGATCGCGGGATCACGCGACCGATCGAGGCGCCCATCGGTGCGCCTGCGCAATTTCGATTCCGTGTCCGCCGTCACCGTCACTCACCCGCTCGCGGTCCGAATGGGCGCGGTGTCGTCTCGGGCCGGCTGCGGTCCGGGTCCGCTGCGGTCCGGCCGCGTGATCTCAAAAGTGTTGAGCGGCCACCAGAACCAGCGGCCCAGCGCCGCGGCGATCGATGGTGTCATAAATGCCCGGACGATCAACGTGTCGATGATCAGGCCGATACCGATAGTCGTACCGAGCTGACCGACCACGCGCAGGTCACTGACGATCATCGCCATCATGGTGAAGGCGAACACCAGGCCCGCCGCGGTGACCACCCGCCCGGTGGCCCCCACCCCGCGGATGATGCCGGTGTTGAGCCCGGCGCTGATCTCTTCCCGCAGGCGCGAGACCACCAGGAGGTTGTAGTCCGAGCCCACCGCCAGCAGGATCACCATCGACAGCGGGATCACGATCCACTGCACGCCCAGGCCCAGGATGTCCTGCCAGAGCAGAACCGACAATCCGCACGCGATACCCAGGGATGCGGCCACGGTGCCGACGATCACCAGGGCGGCCACCACGCTGCGGGTGATGATCAGCATGATCGCGAAGATCAGGATCAGCGACGCGATGAGCACGATCATCAGGTCGATGACGACGCCGTCCTGCATGTCGGCGTACAGCGATGCGGTACCGGCGAGCGAGACCTTGGCGCTGGCCAGCGGGGTGCCCTTGAGGGCGTCGGCGACAACGTCTTTGAGGTCCCGGACATGAGCGATGCCCTGCACCGAGGCCGGGTCGCCCTGGTGGGTGATGATCATCCGGACCGACTTGTGGTCGGGCGACATGAACATCTTGATGCCGCGTTTGAAGTCAGGATTGTCGAACACATCCGGCGGCATGTAGAAGAAATCGTCGTTCTTGGCCTGATCGAAGTACAGGCCTATCTCCGTCTCACCTTTGGCCAATTCCTGTTGCTGGGCCTGGGTTCCGGCCATGGTGCTGTGGGTCGCGAGCATGAAGTCGCGCATCGTCGTCATCGAGTCGATGGTGTTCTGCAGGACGGGCAGCATCTGCGGCAGCACTTTATCCAGACGGTCCATGTCGACGGTGAGGTTCTGGATCTGTTCGTCGAGTTGGTCGATGCCGTCCACGGTGTCGAAGATCGATCGCAGTGCGTTGCAGATCGGGATGTCGAAGCAGTGCGGTTCCCAGTAGAAGTAGTTGCGGAACACCCGGAAGAAATCGTCGAAATCGGCTATATGGTCTCGCAATTGATCGGTGGTGTCGGCCATGTCGTGGGTCCGGGCGACCATGCTGTGGGTGACTTCGGTCATCTCCTTGGTGATGGCGTACATGCGCTCCATGTTGGCGACGGTCTTGCTCATCTCGTCGGCCTGTTCGAGCATCTGAGCCGAGTTGTCGTTGTTGAACTTCGCGGCCTGCAGGGTGCCGGCGTTCTGCGCGCCGAGCAGGAATGGGATCGAGCTGTGCTCGATCGGCGCGCCCAGTGGGCGGGTGATGGTCTGCACCCGGTCGATGCCACGCATCCGAAAGACGCTCTTGGCGACCTTCTCGATCACCAGCATGTCTGCTGGGGTGCGCAGGTCATGATCGGTTTCGAGCATCAGCAGTTCGGGGTTCATCCGGGCTTGGGAGAAGTGCCGGTCCGCGACCGCCATGGCCAGGTTGGCCGGCATGTCGGCGGGAGTGAACTTCTGGTCGTTGTACTGCGGCACATACGTCAGCAAGCTGATGAAACCCACGACGGCCAGCGCGCCGCTCATCAAGATGACCGGGACGGGCCAGCGGACGGTGATGGTTCCGACCTTGCGCCAGTTCCGCGTCGAGAGTTTCTGTTTGGGGTCGAGCAGCCCGAATTTCGAAGCCACGGTGAGGATCGCCGGGGCCAGTGTCAGGGATGCGGCGATGACCACCAGGATCGCGATCGCGCAGGGCGGACCCATGGTCTGGAAGTAGGGCAGCGTGGTCATGCTCAGGCACATCAAGGCGCCGACGATGGTCAACCCCGAACCCAGGATGACGTGCGAGACGCCGCTGTAGGAGACATAGAAGGCCTCTTCGGGATCGAGGCCGTTGGCTCTCTCTTCGTGATATCGGCCGAGGAGAAAGATCAGGTAGTCGGTGATCGCCGCGATGGACAGCATCGTCACCATGCTCACCGCATACGGGGTCAGGCCGATGATGTTCAGGTTGCCGACGGCGGCCGTAACGCTCATTGCGGCAAACAGTCCCAGGCCGATGGCGACCATGGAGATCAGCATGGTCACCACCGAGCGGTAGATGGCGAGCAGCATCACGATGATGATGGCGACCGACACAAACTCCAGCCGATGCATGCTTTGATGCCCGGCGACACTGGTGTCGGCATTGAGGACCGTGTTACCCGCGACATGGGCCTTGATACCCGGCGGCGGGGGCACCGACGCGACGATGTCGCGCACCGCCGCCACCGACTCGTGGCTTTCGGTGGTGCCCTGTGAGCCATTGAGGAAGATCTGCACATAGGCGGACTTGCCGTCCACGCTCTGTGAACCCGCCGCGGTCAGCGGATCACTCCAGAAGTCCTGAACGTTCTGCACGTGCTCGTGATCGGCCTCGAGTTTGGCGACGATCTGGTCGTAGAAGGCGTGCGCGGCCTCCCCGACCGGCTCGTCGCTCTCGAGCACGACCATCGCCGTGGAGTCCGAGTCGTACTGCTGAAACACCTTGCCGATATTGAGCATCGCCGCATACGAGGGGGCGCCGGTGGGGCTGATCGGAACCGACCGGGTGGCCGCGACCTCGCCCAGTGAAGGGATTACCGCCCCCAGGACGATCACGAGCAGCACCCAGAACAAGATGATCGGCAGCGAGAAGACCCGGACCATCCGCGCCAAGAAGGAGCGGTGGGTCTGCGGCCGGCTCATACGGATTTCACCAAGCAGTAGATGAACGGTTTGATGGTGTCGTCGCTGGCCCGCTCATCGCGCACTTCGTCGTCGACGGTCACCCGGCATCGAAGGTCGCGGGTGTTGCGGTCGCCCTGAGCCATGATGTTGGCCGACATCGACGGCAGTGTCGTCACGATCGTGAACGACCAGGGCAACGATACGTTTTCGATGAGATTGGGTTGCCCGTTCTCATCGAGGTAGTTGAGGTTCGCGGTCCCGCCGGTCCCGGTGATCTCGTAGGTGATGTGCTTCGGGTTGAAGTTCTCGGTGATTGCCGACCCCTCCGCCAGATTCGGGCCCTGGTGGCCCACGGATTGGCGAATCCGGGAAATGGCGTACCCGCCCAGTGCCACGACGACCACCAGCAGTAGCGGAATCCAGAACCGCTTCATCAGTCGGAACACCGGGTGCAGGCCTCTCGGTCGTTCGGGTCGATCAGATCCAGACGGGGGCAACCCGGCTCGCGCGACGCCCACTACAGGCGAAGAAACCCTGCTGCCAACCGATACGGAACCCGAGTTCCGCGCGTAGAGCGATGCTTAGATTACCTGATGATCTGACCGCGTGGAACGGCCTTGGCCCCAATCGCGGGTCCGTCGTGTTTCTGCCGGTCGTTACGGGCCCGTACCCTTACCAGGCGTGACCGTCATCGACCCGGAAAGGCTCGCCACCTGCCTACAGGTGCTCGCCGAGATCGACTCGCTGCCACCGGAGCACCCGGACGCCGTGGCCGTGCGCCGGGCCACCGCCCGCATGTTCAAGGCGGTCAAGAAGGCCCGCCGGACCGCCCGACGCGATGCGGTGGCCGCCGCCGACCAGGCCGTCATCGCCGCCACCGCCACCGGGGCACCGGGCCGCATCGACGACGAGACGCAGGGCATTCCGCTGGTCTCAGCCGCGGTCGGGGCGTCGGCGGGCACGCTGCTGCGCTCGCGGGCCTGCTACATCTGCAAGACCCACTACACCCAGGTGGACGCGTTCTATCACCAGCTCTGCCCGGGGTGTGCCGCCATGAGCCGGGCCAAGCGGGATGCGCGCACCGACCTGTCCGGACGACGGGCCCTGCTGACCGGCGGGCGGGCCAAGATCGGCATGTATATCGCGCTGCGGCTGCTGCGCGACGGCGCGCACACCACCATCACCACCCGGTTCCCCAACGATGCCGTGCGCCGGTTCGCGGCTATGCCCGATAGCGCCGACTGGCTGCATCGACTGCAGGTGGTGGGGATCGACCTGCGTGATCCGGCTCAGGTCGTCGCGCTGGCGGACACGGTGGCCGGCCAGGGCCCATTGGACATCCTGATCAACAACGCGGCGCAGACGGTGCGGCGCGCACCCGGCTCGTATGCCGCCCTGGTCGAAGCCGAGCGCACCCCCGCGGGCGAGCTGGTGGATGTGATCACCTTCGACCATGTCAGCGACGCCCACCCGGCGGCGCTGGCCGGCAGCCTCGCCGAGCACCAGACACCGCATGCGCTGACCGAATTGGCCCTGACCGCGCGCAGTGCGTCCCCGGAGCGGATCGCCGCCGGTACCGCGATCGACGCGGGTGGGCTGTTGCCCGACACCGCCGCGGTCAACAGCTGGACCCAGCGGGTGCACGAGGTCGACGCGCTGGAGCTGCTCGAGGTGCAGCTGTGCAACCAGACCGCGCCGTTCATCCTGGTGAGCCGGCTTCGGTCCGCCATGGCGGCGGCTCCCGCCCGCCGTAAGTACGTGGTGAATGTGTCGGCGATGGAGGGACAGTTCAGCCGTCGCTACAAGGGCCCGGGCCACCCGCACACCAACATGGCCAAGGCCGCGCTGAACATGCTGACCCGCACCAGTGCCGCCGAAATGTTGGAGAACGACGGCATCCTGATGACTGCGGTGGACACCGGCTGGATCACTGATGAGCGCCCGCATCCCACCAAGCTGCGCCTGGCCGAGGAGGGCTTTCACGCCCCGTTGGATCTGGTCGACGGCGCCGCCCGGGTCTACGATCCGATCGTGCGCGGGGAAGCCGGCGAAGATCTGTACGGGTGCTTCCTCAAGGACTACGCGCCCAGCAACTGGTAGCCGGTCAATACAGTGGGCCGCCACCGAACAGTTCGCGGTGCGAATCCGGCTGGTTTCCCTCGATGTCGGTGACGTCGTAGTCCTGCGCGGTCTCGGCGGTGATCAGGGTGTGCCCGCTGCGGGCAGCAAGGTCGGGGTCATCGGCCAGGGCCGCGACGACGCGGCCGATGAACTCCGGAGTTTCGGCGTTGGCCAGCGGGAAGCCTTGGAAGTTGTCCAGGCCACGGGCCATGAAGCCTTGCATGACTTCGTTTTTCACCAGGCCTGGCCACACCGATACCGCGCTCACCCCGGTCCCGGTCAGCTCGACGGCCATGTCGGCGGCCATCTTGTCCAGCCCGGCCTTGGACATGCCGTAGAGCACCGAGTGCAGATGCCCGCGGGCCCCGAACGAGGAGATGTTGGCGATCAGACCGGCGCCGCGCGGGACCATCAGCTGCGCGGCGTGCACCGAGGCGACGTAGTGGGCGCGCAGGCCCACCCCGATCAGGGTGTCCCAATCGGTCAGTGGGCGCTGCCAGAACTTCTCGGTGAACCCGGCGAACCCCTTGGGTGCGGCCCAGACGTTGTTGACCAGCAGATCCAGCCGGCCGTCGCACTCGTCGGCGATGCGGGCGAACAGCGCGGCGATCTGCTCGTCGTCGCGGTGATCGCATTGCACGGGTATGCCGTGTCCGCCGCGCTCGGTGACTTCGGCCGCGGTCTGATCCAGTGGCCCGTCGGCGCCGACTTCGCCGCGCGCGGTGACGTAGACGGTCCAGCCGTGCGAGCCGAGAGCCAGTGCGATGCCCTTGCCGACGCTGCGACTGGCACCGGTGACCAAGGCGATTCGGGTGCTCATGTCAGGCCTCCACGATCGCGTCGCCGAGTGGTCGGGCGATCACCCAGAGCTGGCGGAAATGGCTGCGGGCCATTTTCCAGGCTCCGTCCTCGATCACGTAGTCGTCGTCGTACTCGCCGGTGAGCAGGCGTTCGGTGCGCTCAATCATGTTGAGCTGGCGGAATTTCAGCGTCCATCGTCCGGTGGCCGTGCCGGGGCCGGTGATGGTGATATCGGGGTGCATACCGTGGTGCATGTCCAGGATCACCGGTTTGCCGTCCACCTTGTGCAGCGCGATCCGGGTGAAGACCTCCGCGATCTGATCGGCGTCGTCGAACCCGCCCAGCGGTCCGTAATGAATATCGGCCCCACGATTGATGAAGCAGGCCCGGAAGGTCTCGGGGTCTTTGGCGTCACACGCCCGGAAGTAGCGGTGCTTGAGGGCTTTGATCGCCTCGATCTGTTCGAGCGCGGTCAGCCGCTCCTCGGGTGTCATCGCTCGACGATAGTTGTCGGGACCTCGCAGCACCGCGGGGCACGGGAAATATGCCGGCGACCTATGGCTGCCGGGAGGTCATGCGCGGGAAAACGCGCTCATCGCGCGAATCAGCAGATTCGGCCGGCGAAGAACGCCGCCGATACCAGAGCGACGCACAACGCCACCGTCGTCTGCCCCATCATGCTGGCGCCGACGGTCGCGGTGGCAGCGGTGATGCCGAGACCGCTCAGAAAAGTGGTCATTGCCCCATCTCCTGTGGTGTGCGTCACATCGACGATTCCAACGTGGTCTACACCACATCATATCTCTAAGGGAAATGCCAGTCCTATCCCATTCACCGGAAAGGCAGCGGGGTCAGCTGAGCTCGCCGATATGCGCGATCAGGACGTCGCAGGCTACCGGGCCGTCGGCGACTCTTAGAAAATCTGTGCTGGTCAAATGGTTTACGCGTCGAAGGCGGTACTGATTCCGGTGTGCCCGAAATCGTCGCCCTTCCACAACAGCGGTTCGCGAACGTCGGCGGCCAGTGCGTAGGAGAGGCAGTCCCCGAAGTTCAACCCTGCAGGATGACCGCTGTCCTTGCCGAAATCCGCGTAGGCCTGACGAGCCAGCCGGGCCTGCCGCTCGGTGACCGGCTCGATGACAAAGCCGGCTTCGTCGAGAAATTCATCCAGCGCCCTGCTGATGATCGGGTCACGCTGGGAGTCCAGGACGATCCCACCGCCCAAGCCGCCGCCCCGGCGTACGCTGCCAGCATGCCGCCGGAAGACCTTGAGCCACGAGTCAGGGCGCTGGAGGGCCAGGTGCAGGACTTGCGCCGCCGGGTCGCTGCCAGCGAACGGGACGCCGCCGCGGCCCGGGTGCTTGCCGGCGGGGCTGACCGCGATGTCGGCGAACTCGGAGAAGAACTCCGCGATTTCCGCAAAGCCACTACCGCCAGCTTCAATGCAATGCGCCGGGACATGGTCGACGGCTTTGCAGAGATGCGCGGCAAGTTCGACGTGACCGCGGCCGGCCAGCAGCACATCGTGGAGCTGATTCAAACCGTCATCGACACACAGGGCGGCGCCGCCCCGGCCTGAAGCCCGCCGACTCTAGAGTGTCGACTGTGGAAGATGCCCCCGAGATGATCGCGGCCCTCGTGACGATCCTGACCGAGCACGGCCCGCTCGCCGATGGGGACATCGCAGAGCACCTACGCGTGGCTGGGGTCACCGATCCGGACTCCGTTATCGAGGACCTACTCGACGAATACAGTTGCCCGGTTGCTGAATTGCCCGATGGCCGCTGGGTGTGGCTGCCGACGCTGCTGGCCGGTCGGGTCTTCACCCACCGACTGACCGCCGCGGAGATCACCCACGATCTGCTGCACGTCACCCCGGATCTGGATCCGGTGACCGAGTTATGCCAGCACAGCCAGTACCAGCAGCTCAGCGACGGCGCGCCGGTGCAGAGCGTGCTGCCGGATTTCGACTGGGTACTGCTGGAGCAGCGTGGCATCCCGGAAGACGTGATCGACGATTCCGGCGCGCTGCTGCTGCCGCCAGGCACGCTGACGGGGTTGGGGGTCACCGCCGGCGACCTGGTCGGGCTGCGGTTGAGCGATGACGGGCTTGCGCTGGAACCCGTCTCGGCGACGACGGACACGACCGCGGGTTCCCGACTGGCCGCTGTCCTGGACGCCGACGAACCGACCTACCTCAACTCCGCGGTGTGGGCGGTGTGCGCTGCGGATCCGACGTTGTTCACCATGCCGGTGGCCCCGCTGGGCGAGATCGCCGACCGGCAGGGCCTGTCACGCGATGGGGAGCAGCTCGCACCAGAGGGATTCGATTTTGCCCGTTGGCATTTCGAAGGCAGGTGTATGCGGCTGGCCGCACGCTACGGTTTGGAAGACGACGACGCGTTCGCGTTGACCACGCTGATCGAGGTGCACGGCCTAATGGCGCGAGCGCTGGACGCCGCAGATGACAACACCGCGCCCGACGACAGCGCAGTTACCGATGGCGAATCGGTCGACCAGCCAGGCGGCACGTACGCGGAGATCCTCGGCGAACTCGGTGCCGTCCTGGCCCATCCCCTGCTGGCCGAGATCCTGATGGAGGAGACCACCCGAAGCGGCAGGCAGGGGGCCGCCGCGCTGGGCTTGTTCGCCGAGACCGTGGAGCCGAAGGTGCCGAGGGCGGCACGGGTGGCGACCCGCTGGCTGCGCGCGGTGGCATGCGAACGGCTCGGCGACATCGCCGGGTCCGAACACGAGCTGCTGGCCGCCGAGGCGATGGACCCGGACTGGCCGCTACCGCTGTTCGACCTGGCCCGGATCGCCTCCGACCGCGGGGACGCCGAAACCGGCCTGGACCTGCTGCGTCGGGCCGGTGCGGACTCCGATCACCCGCTGGTGCACCTGCTCGAACAGCACCGGGCCCAGCCACGCAACGACGTCGGGCGCAACGAGCCGTGCTGGTGCGGGTCCGGCCGCAAGTACAAGAAGTGCCACCTGGGCAACGAGCAGCTCGCGCTGACCGAGCGGGTGGGCTGGCTCTACGCCAAGGCTCAACAGCACGTGGTGCTGGGCGAGTGGCGCGGCCTGCTGGCGGCGGTGGGCTACGAACGGTCCCGTTACGACGAACAGGAGCGTGACGATCTGTTGGCCGCCGCGCTAGCCGATCCGCTGGCGGTCGATGCAGTGCTGTTCGAGGGCACGGCGTTCGAGGACTTCCTGGAGTTACGCGGGGAGCTGTTGCCCGACGACGAGCGGCTGCTGGCCCAGCAGTGGTTGTTGGTGCGGCGGTCGGTGTTCGACGTCGAGCAGGTGCAGCCCGGCCACAGCATCACGGTGCGTGATGTGCGCACCGGCGACGTGCATGAGGTCATCGAACGCACCGCCAGCCGGATGCTGCAGCCCGGACAGCTGATCTGCGCGCGGGTGGTACCGACCGACGACGACGTGGTGGAGTTCTTCGGCGGGATCGAACCGGTCGCCCTGCACCAACGCGGGCCGCTGATCGAGTTGCTGGACTCCGAGCCCGACCCGGTGGAGCTGGTGGCGTTCCTGACTCGCCGGTTCGCCCCGCCCACGCTGGTCAACACCGAGGGCGACCCAATGGTGCTCTGCGAAGCTCGGGTGCGCGTCAGTACCCCTATTGCGGTGGCCGCCGAGCTCGACGAGTGCTACGAGCGCACCGAAGACGACCCGCCGCGCTGGATCGAATTCGTCACCACCGATGGCCAACAGCGGGTTCGGGCCGGCCTGGGGCTCGACGGCGACACGGCGACCGTGGAGACCAACAGCGAAGCCCGGATGGACCGCGTGCTGGGGGTGCTGCACGGGATCGATCCGGCACTGGAAGTTCTCGAGGAGACCCGCACCCCGATGAGTGACCTACGGCAGGCCGCGGCAATGGGCGCCACGGCGGCCCTTCCCGAGCCGGACGACCCGGAGCTGCTCGCGTTGATGGAGAAGATGATCCGCGAGCACGAAGAACGGTGGCTCGACGAGTCGATCCCGGCCCTGGACGGGGCCACGCCGCGTCAGGCCGTCGACGACCCGACCCGCCGAGGGGATCTGATCAAGCTGCTGGACACGTTCCCGTCCGGGGCCGCCGCGGGGCGCGGCATGGACGCCGATCGACTGCGGGCGGCGCTGGGATTGGCGTGACTTGCCTACCCATGGCTGCGGCGTACGCTGCCACCCATGCAGCCCGACAACCTCGGTGTGGCTGCTGTTCGCGAGCTGGCCAGGGCGGTCGACCGCGACGTCAGTGAGATGCGGGGTTTCCGTCGGGCGACCGTCGCAAGCGTCAATACGTTGCGGACGGACATGGTCGACATGCGGCGCGACATCACCGACATGCGCCAGGAGATGCGATCCAAGTTCGCCCTCACCGCGGCCGGTCAAGAGCGCATTGCCGGGCTGATTCAGCAGGTGATCGACGGACAGGGCGGCACCGCCCAACCAGCGCCAATCGAGGAACCAGTCGTCGGACATATGTGATCGTTGACCGCCTCTGAGCGACAACGGACGTCATGTCGCGGCGGTTCTCCCCACCGGCCGATCAGGTGAAGTGCGGCTCAACGGCCGCGTCCCTAGCCTCACCGCCATGAACGAACCGTTGGATCCCCTTGGGGCACTGTCGAAGATTCTCACTAAGCACGGCCCGCTGGGTGAAGGCGACATCGCCGATTATCTGCGGGACGCCGGCGTGGCCGACCCCGCCCGCGTCCTGCGGCGACTGCACCTCGAAATCAACATTCCGGTAGGTCAATTGACCGACGGGCGCTGGGCATGGCTGCCCGGCGTGCTGGGCGGCCGGGTGTTCACGCGCCGGGTCACCGAGCCGGAGGTGAGCTTCGACCTACTCCACATCACCCCGGATCTGGCCCCGATCGCCGCACTCTGCGACAGTGCCCCGTATCAACGACTGGTCGACGGGTCCACGGTCCACTACGTGATGCCCGGCGATGATCATCTGCAGGGCCAGTTGGAGATTCCGACGTGGGCGGTCGACAGAGGCGGTGTGGCGCAGCTCAGCGGTGACGGGGGAACTTCCGTTCGGCGACGTGGTGTCGCATAACGTCCTCGCTCGGAGCACTGAGCAACCAGTTCTTGGAAGGGGTCTGCTGCACGGATAGCTGACAGTCACCTATTCATGCAGCAGACCCGGACATCCAGAATGAGGAATTGCTCGCCGAAGCACACACCGAAGTCCTCAAATCCACCGGCAGTAACCCGCCGCGGTGCGCGATTTAGCGGAGTTCGGCGCCCCGAGCGACGGGACATGGCACCGCACGCCGCCCGTCTACGTATGCGCAGTTCAGGAGGCTGAGCCACCTAGAGCCCTTCGGCCTACAACTCGGTGACGCTTCCGGCCTCGACCCGCCAGGTGCGATCCAACCGGACGTTCTGCAGCATCCGGCGGTCATGGGTCACCAACAGCAGCGCACCGTCGTAGGTTTCCAGCGCCTGTTCAAGCTGTTCGATGGCGGGCAGATCGAGATGGTTGGTCGGTTCGTCGAGGACCAACACGTTCGTGCCGCAGGCCTGCAGCAGCGCCAGGCCGGCGCGGGTGCGCTCCCCGGGCGAAAGGTCGTCGACCGCGCGCTCCACATGGTCGGCGGTCAGCCCGAACTTCGCCAGCAGGGTTCGCACGTCGGCGGTCGACCAGTCCGGCACCCGCTGCTCGAAGCGATCGACCAGACGGGCGGGGCCGGTGAAATCGGCGCGCGCCTGGTCGATTTCACCGATCGCGACGTTGGCGCCCAGGCTTGCGCGGCCCGCATCGGGCTGCTGACGGCCGAGCAGCAGGCGCAGCAACGTCGACTTTCCCGCCCCGTTGGGGCCCACGATGCCGATCCGCTCGCCGGCATCCACCTGGAGCGACACCGGTCCGAGGACGAATTCGCCGTGCCGCACTATGGCGTTGTCGAGTGTCGCAACCACTGAACTCGACCGTGGCGCGGCCCCGATGCTGAATTGCAGGGTCCATTCCTTGCGGGGTTCGACGACCTCCTCCAGGCGCGCGATCCGGCTCTCCATCTGACGCACCTTCTGCGCCTGCTTCTCACTGGACTCGGTGGCGGCGCGGCGGCGGATCTTGTCGTTGTCGGGGGCCTTACGTATGGCGTTGCGAACGCCCTGGCTCGACCATTCCCGCTGCACCCGGGCGCGAGCGACCAGGTCGGCCTTCTTCTCGGCGAACTCCTCGTATTGCTCACGCCGGTGCCGGCGGTTGATCTCGCGTTCCTCGAGATAGCTGTCGTATCCGCCGCCGAAGACGGTTGTGGTGTTCTGCGCCAGATCCAATTCCAGGACACGAGTGACGCTGCGGGCCAAGAACTCCCGATCGTGGCTGACCAGCACCACTCCGCCGCGAAGATCACGCACGAACTGCTCCAGGCGGGCCAGCCCGTCCAGGTCGAGATCGTTGGTCGGCTCATCGAGCAGGACGATGTCGAACCGCGACAGCATCAGCGCGGCCAGACCCACCCGGGCGGCCTGCCCACCCGACAATCCGGTCATCAGCGTCGACTCGGGCCGCACCGCCTCGGCGTCCAGTCCGAGGTCGGCCAGCACCGCCGGCACCCGGTCCTCGAGGTCCGCCGCGCCGGTGACCAGCCAGTGGTCCAGCGCGATGGAGTAGGTATCGGCCGGATCGGTGTGCGCGGGAGCCTGATCCGGATCTGCCAGGGCGGCGGCCGCGGCGTCCATGGCCTGCGCCGCGTGTGCGCAGCCGGTCCGGCGCGCGATGTAGGCGCCGACGGTCTCCCCTTCCACCCGCTCGTGCTCCTGCGGCAGCCACCCGACGAACGCATCGGCCGGGGCGATGTTGACCGCACCCTCGAGCGGCTCCAGATCGCCGGCCAGGATCCGCAACAGGGTGCTCTTGCCGGCGCCGTTGGCACCCACGACGCCGACGACGTCGCCCGGTGCGACGGTCAGGTCCACGCCCTCGAACAGCGTGCGGTGCGCGAAGCCGCCGGCGACGTCCTTGGCGACGAGTGTTGCGGTCATGGGTACATGGTCGCAGGGGCAGGATGCGGGGACTCGCCTGCAGGGCCGACAGCTATCGGCAGTGCGCGTCCAAGGGCTCCCCCGTGCCCGCGCTGGGTCCGTGTCGTCAGGCCCAGCGGTCGGCGACTCCTCGTGACGAGGGGTCGACGTGGCCGTAGCTGACGAGGCGGATGTCGAGCCCCGCATACTCCACGATCGCCAGCGCACGCTCGATCGCATCATCAATCCACGCGGCGTCGTTGCCAAATGCACCGCCACCGAGTCGGGTCAGCAGCACGACGTTAGATCCGCCGAAGCCCGCCTGTTCGGCGCCGGCGAGCAACGTCGCCTCGTAGGCGGCCTCTAACACCAGGCGGGCGAACAACTCCCAGTCGGGTGCCGGCAGTCGCGAGTAGGCAACCGGTAGAGCCGAACAGAACGCCTGCGACACGGCCTGGCCGGGCCTGCCAACCACATCGGTGACCTGAACGTTGCGGTGCAACCCGATTGCCAACTGCCCGCGCAGGCTGTCCCGCAGTTCGTCGGAGGCACCAGCCAGCAAATCGGTGATCGCCCTCAGTCCGTCGGTGCTACACAATGCGTAGCCGTTCTGCATACTCCACAGGTCACGTACGGGCCGGCGCAACGCCGCCGAGAACGCCTGGCCCAAGGGGGCCAAGGTATCGAGTTGACGACCGCTGTTTTGCCCGGTCTGATCGCCGACCTGCACCAGGTAGTTGCGGTAGATGGTGGCTGCCCCCGCGGCTATCGCGCAGGCCGGCCCCTGGGTCCGGTCGTAGGCATAACCGGTCACGCCCTTTTCGGGCGTCACGTGTTCGTTGACCATCTCCAGGACGTTGAACTGTGAGGCGACCTGAAACAAGGCTCCGGCTAAATCGGGTTCGGCATGCAGCGCCCGGGCGTCACCGACCACAGAGGTGACCGTGCTGCGAGACCGGCCGATGGGATTCACCCGCGACCGCAGCTCAGCCAGTGTCGGCCGGGTCAATTCACCGATGCCGTAGCGCTTTCCGTTGACTGTCGAGATCAGCTCATCGCCGTCCAACGCCAGGCGGCCCCGGGTGGACTCATAGCTGTCCTCCCGAAATCCCATCAGGTCGAAGAACCAGTCACGGGAAGTCATCCTCACTCCTCCTGCCGTGCGGTGCGTCGCCGAAGGGCGTCGCCGGCCCACGGACTCGTGGTCGATGCACGTAGACGACCCTGCCCGCGACGCCCGCTCTTCGAGGGTCTTTTCATCCCAGCGGAGCCCACCCACGGGGCTCAAGACCTATGCGCCCGCGAGCAGCGGATGCGCCTGGTCGTAAGCGGCGAGGTGCACGATGCGCCAGAAGTCGCCGTCGATTGAGCGTTCCGGTTCCGGCAGCGCGATCCCGCTGAGGTGCAGCGAGCGCTGGTCGGCCGTCAGGTTCACCGTGGCCGGCGAGTCACCGGCCACCTTGACGTGCGCACACTCCACATTGACGGCGAAGTCACGGGCCCGCTGACCGGGAGTCCCGCCCTCTGGAGCACCGTCGGCGTCGAAGCGGGCCGCCTCGAGGATGCCGGCCCAGCGTGTGGCGAGTGCGGCGGGCGTTGCCAACAGCTCCATACCGAGCACCCGGCCGCCGATACCGATGATGACCCCCCGCTGACCTGCCAGCGGCTTGGCCGGAAGCGGCCGCTCCCTGCGCCGGCTGCGCTCGCGGGCGACGCGGTCGAGGTGGTCGGCGAAGGAGTGCGAAGCCGTCCGCGCGGTTGTTTCGTAGCGGGAGGCGATCCCGTTCCAGACCGCGTGCTGGGCGTCCTCGCCGTGGCGATAGGCGCGGTCTCGGGCCGCCCGAAGCGAGGTGGAGACACGGCGGCCGCCGGCGCGGTGGCCACGGTTGCCGCCTTGCTCCCACCGGCCCTGCTCTACACAGAGCGCCGCAAGATTGGCGGTCTGGTGCGGGCCGAGGATGGTCGAGCGGGCAATCATCCTTGTCTGCCAACCACCTTCGAGCAGGTCGCCTTCGAGCAGAACGACCGGCTTGTCGCCGGCGTTGACCGCGGTCAGGGAGTTCACCTGTCCACCACCGTCGCGCTCACCGATGTCCAGGGTTCCCAGGTCCCACTCGAGACCGGTCGCGGCGCCCCCGTCGGCCCACACGGGAAAGAGGGTCAAGGCGCCGTACTGGGCGCCCCGGCCGACGTGGAGAACGGGAAGGGCGGGATTGCTGGTTGTAGCCATGACGCCTCCTATGCTCTGTGCATTATCTAGTCAGTGCGGACAGCATAGCACCGTTGGAGCAATTTGCGTACTAACACTTTTGCCAATGGCATAGCTCTTGGTAGTTTGGCGCCATGACGGAACAGACCCGGCCAGAAGCCCCCCGCGGAGGGACCTCCTCCCGCCGGGGCGACGCGGGAGTCGGCGAGAGGATCAAGCGTCGACGCGAGGAACTCGGCATGGACCGCAACGCGCTCGCCGAGGCGGCCGGCATCTCCTACCCCTACCTGTCGCAGCTCGAGACCGGATACCGCAACGCCTCGCACCCCAAGCAGCTCGCTATCGCCAGGGCGCTCGGCGTCGGCCTCGATGACCTGTTCGCCACCGAGGAGCTGCGTGTCTCGTTATCGATCAGCCAGCCGGAAACAGGAGACGATCGGCCGACCCCTGCACCCGGCCTGTCCCCGTCGGCGCGGCCGACGCTCAGCGAGGTCGTCGCCGTCGCCGTGAACGCGATCGAGTATTTGCCACGCAGTGTGCGCCTGGATGCGCTCAATCAGATCCAGCGCCGCGTCGTGGATTCCCTGACCAGCAGCCGTATCGAGCGGCTGGCGCCAAACGAGGTGTTCGTCTTCGGCTCTAATGCGCACGGATTGCATGACGGCGGTGCCGCCCGCGACGCCTTCCAGAAGTTCGGCGCCGTCTGGGGCGAGGGCCACGGCCACCACGGTCAGTCCTATGCGATCGACACCATGAGCGGCTTCGACACCCTCGCCGCCGAAGTCGACACCTTCCTCGCCTATGCACGCGCCCACCCCGAGTTGCGCTTCCAAGTCACCCCGATTGGCACCGGCATCGCCGGTTACCGCGTCGACGAGATCGCACCACTGTTTGTCGACAGACCCGAGAACGTGGTGCTGCCTGTGGAATTCACTACCTGGCTGGACGATCAGACCTGACGTCTGTCACGGACTGAGCGGCGAGTTCGACGGGAATCCGGTTGGGGCTCAGGCTCCCCCGCCCGCGCCCTTTGAAGCTACCTAGCCCTCTCCCCGCGGTGCTCCCGGCCGCGCCCTCGGGAACGTCTCGACTAAGAGCGCAACTAGTTGGCGAGCCATCTCTTCATCGATCTGGATCGACTGACTGCTCTTCGGCATCGATGCCCGGTGGTCTGAGCCGAACGTGCTCAGGTGAAGTAGCTGACGCCCGTCCACATCCTCCACAACCTGGAAGTAGCAATCGACCTCAGAGCTGTGCGGTCTTACAGCTTGCGTCCCGCCTTCCAGTTTGCGCACCCTTGCCATGCGGCAATGTTAATCAAATGGGCCGTGACCCGGATCTGCTCCCACGCGCTACGAATCCTTCAAAACTGCTGCCAGGTCATCAGCATTGCTATCGCCCAGTTGCAACACCGCGAACCCCTCCCTAGACAGCGAGGTGTCACGTTCGGCATCCACCCCATCGACGACGACGACCTTCTGCTGCCGCCACACCGCTTCGATCGGCCAGTAGTGCTCACCCAGTTCGACGCCGACCTCGGGCTCCGGCAGGTCTTGAGTCGCCAGTTCCGAGAGCAAGGCTTCCAGGAGACCCGGCGCGAGGTCGAGAGCGACTCCCCACTCATCACTCATGCCGCTGCGCAGCCCAGCGATGCCAAGGGGTTCCAGAACCTGCAGGGCGCCCGACCGCGACAGATTGTCGTGGTATCGCCCGTTCCGGTAGGACCGCAGGCAGCCATAGCAGGACGTTTCCGGCCCGCAGTCGCAGCTGTTCACTCGGTCGAGTGCCGTGTTCAAAACCAGTTCGACCTGCTTGGCGATCTTCAAGGCGGCGCCGGCCCCACCCGGAACGGTGTCGAAAAGAACTAGGCTGCGCAGTCCTTCACTGCTCCAAGCAAGCGCCCCATCGATGTCGTCACGGCTGATCTCCAACGCCTCGGAAGCGCCGCCGAGCAGTGCGTACAGCGTGGAGAGCCAGCTCTCTTCCGAGACGCCGAGGAAACGCGGGCCTTTGAAGGTGAATTCGGCGACGTCGGTTTGGTATCGATGCCCCAGGGAGAGCACCGAGGGCGTGCCGGTGCATTCTTGGCCGGTCGTCGGATTATTGTGTTTGCGGCGAGTCTTGGATAGTTCGTAAACGTCGGCCCAGCCGCACCAATCGCAGACGTGGAAGCCGCCGCCACCACCATCGGAGATGACGGCCATCGTGGCGCTCTTACCCGCGCGGGCGGCGACTTCGATACCCGATGGCGCTTGGAGGATCTTGGTCTTGACTTCATCACCAACGTCGACGACGTAGCTGGCACCGGACCACTTACGCGCCGGCGGTGCGGTACCTACGTCGTCGGCCTGCGGGTCGGCGACGAAGCCGAACTCCGGGATGACATACGTTCGAATCGGCCCGAATGCTTGACCGCAGCCCGGGCAGGATTCGCCGGAGTCCAGTATCCGGTCGGTCTGAAACCGCTTGCATGCCTGACACACCCGGTACTGGAATTCTTCAAGCTTGCGTCCCGGCATCTGACGCAAGCCGCGCGACGTCCAGATCTTCCCGCCGGCGACCACTTCGTTACCCGGTGCATATTCGTAAATCGCCAGGCTCAGGTCCCGGTCAAGTTCGAGCTGTGCTCCAGACCGGTCGGCGCAGTGCACGGTACGCAGCTCGACGGTGTCGACCGGAAACCCATACTTCGGCAGAATATTCCGGTTTGCCAGGAAGCCGAGCAGCTGCCGCTTCACGATGGTGTTGAGGGTTTTCTGAAGCCGTTCCCCCTGCCTGAAGTTCTTTGCTGCGGCTGCTTCTTCGATCGCAGTAGTGAAGGTTCTGATGTCATCGCAGATCATCTGCTGGACCTTGTCCAATTGGTCGCATAGGTCGGTGACCCAGGTGTCATCATCGACACCCAATGTGTCGGCAATCGATTTTGGCAGGGCGTCGTGTAGCGCCGCTTTGATCTCCGGTGGGACGGGTGTCAGGTAGGCACGGACCCGCGACGCGGGTGCCCCTTCCCCATTTGGCCCGGGAGCAAAGAACCCGCCCGCGACCTTCCAATACGACTCCTTGGGCTCAAACGCATCCCGAAAGAATGCCGCCAACGCAATCGAATGCGCATGGCGCCGTGCAATTCGAACGTTGTCGATCGGCACCCACGGCACCCGCATCTGGCCGTTTATCATCGACTCGGGGTTCTGGTATTTGGCCAGGTCATGCGAGGCACGTTTGGCATAGGTCAATACCAGCGCCGCCGAAGTTGCCCGTCGGCCAGCTCGGCCTGCGCGCTGAATGTAGTTGGCGGTCTTGGGCGGCATATTGCGCATGACCACTGATTGGAGCTCACCGACGTCAACACCGAGCTCGAAGGTTGTTGAGCAGGACAGCACATTCACCTTGCCCCGAATGAACGCATCCTGGATGGCGGCCGCTTCCCGGGCTCCCCACTGCGCGGTGTGTTCGCGCGCAGACAGCGGCGCGGTGGTCATCGTCTGGTAAATCACCCGGTAGTGGTTGGTATCAGATGTAACGTCGGGGATTGTCCACCCGACAAGTTTCCCCTCGCACGAACCGTTGGGGCAGACGCCGCGCACCGAGAACGCCGTAATGCGCCGGCACACATCGCAGCGGTACCAGTCGCAGTCCAAGCCGTTGCGCACCATCAACTTTCCGTGGTCAACTTGGTAGACGTCGCTGGATGTCTTGTCGGGCACCACGGTCATGAAGCGCTGACCAAGGAGGAAGTCCCAACATGCACTAAGGACCTTCAGTGGATCTGCATCGGACGAAACCGCAGCCAACACTTTCTTTACGAACGTCATTCGGCGATTTGTCGTTCCTGGCCGGCCGCTGGGCAGCCAACTGAGCACCCTCTTGGCCGGGTCCGAACTGTCGGACCGGATACGGACTGTCACATTGCGGGGCTCGAATCGTTCGGACTTGATGTCGACTTCGTCGAGCAGGGTCATCGTGCCCTGAATCCGGGCTGACTTCACCAGCTCATCGAACAACGCCCAGCGCTCATCGTCGGTGAGCCCCAGCGACGAGAATCCCCTCGGCAACGATTCTTCCGACCCGCGTTTCAGCGCGACCCGCATCAGGCCAAGGCCTTCGAGGGATTGGCGGGTGTCCATGGTCAGCAGCTCGCCGATGACCCATTCATTGGCGGCTTTTTCCTCGGCGACCCGACCCGTTCCTTCAGGGAAGTGCCCAGCCGCCCGGGCTTTCTTGCGCACAACGATAGCCAGGTCTTCGACCGTCAGGTCATCGTCGGCGTATTTCGGATCTTGGAGCACCTGAGTCAGATATCTGCGCTCCAGCAGCCTGCCGTAGGTGCGGTTCAGGTAGGGCGCAGCGAACGCGGCAGCCTGCCGAGAGTCGGAGAACATCAGCAGTTTTCGCCCGTCGCCAACGTGTTCCGCTGATTCGCCGATCGCTTCGGGGAGCTCCTGATACAGCGCAGTTGTGATGACGGCGGGTGCGGCGTTGGTGTCGGTGCGCAGCCGCCGAATGACCTGGCGCCCCAGCGCACCACATTCCGTGCACTTGCTCATCACTCGGGTGGTGCGCCGGTGTTCGCGGACGAGCTTCATCGGCCCACCGGGACACTTTGGCCCGGAGCAGGCAGTTTCCCCGGGCTTGGTCAGATAACCGCAGCCCTCGCAGAGCCGGCGCAGGGTGGGATCGGCTTCGACACGATTGTCACCTAAGGTGGCTTCATCCTCATCGGTGACGGTGTCACCGGTACCGTCGACGAGAACCAGCCATTTCACCGAACCTTCGCTCTTGGTGGAGGGGCGGAAGTATTGGCATCCCTTATCCTCCTTGACCTCACCCGCCAAGTGCACTGCACCGCAGCGTTGGCAGGTGCCGAACTCGAATACTGCCCGACCGGTTTCAGGGTCAATTTCGTGGCGCCCCAGAAAGATTCGTGGCCCATCGTCAGCGAAGCTGACAAATGCACCTTCGGTGGCCCGCACGAACATGTGGTAACGGGCCGAAAGCACTGGGTTGCCTGCCGCGTCACACACCCGGCTGCCGATTGCGACAAGTGCAGCTAGTTTCTCCGCCGATTGCGGGTCCTCCGGCCACAGCTTGGATTGGAGCTTGCGTACTCCGACTGGTCCGCCAGCAAGTGCGGCCTTCAGATCCGCCGTGAACTTCTCGGCATGCAGCGCCTCCGCTTCATTATCAACCCCAGCCAGGGCCCTCAGTTCCGAGGAATCCTCACCCCCAAGCCGCAGCAGCTGCTCACCACTGAGCGCCCAAGTCGGCTTCGACCGACGAGGCTCGCGGGTGGCGGTCACCAGGTCTTGGCGGTTCGGGTCAGTGGATTCGAATTCGAACGGCGCATCAAACAGATCCTGGGCGAACTTCATCGCCTCCGCCGGCGCGTTCTCCGACGACGTACCGGTCAACGACGCCGATGTAGCGATGTACTGCAGTGTTTTCCCGCTGGCCACTCGTTGGCGCAGTCGCCGAAGCAGCATCGCCACTTCGGAGCCTTGCGCCCCGTCGTAGACGTGGGCCTCATCCAGCACCAGGAAGCGCCACGTTCCGGAGTGCGGTCCGCCGAACAGGTCAATGTCAGCCGGGCGCAGCAGCAAGTATTCCAGCATGGCGTAGTTGGTCAGCAGGATGTGCGGTGGCGTCCGGCGCATCTCTTCGCGGCTGATCAGTTCGTTAGGCAGCCGCTGCTGGCCGCGGTTGGTGGCGTGGAACTCCGCGAGGGCTAACGCGTCGGTTTCCTTGGTCTCGCCGGTGTACCGGCCGAAGGTGATCTCCGGGGTAGACGACAGGACTGAACGCAGACGCTTGAGTTGGTCGTTGGCCAGCGCGTTCATCGGGTACAGCAGCAGCGCCCGCACGCCCGGACGCAAGGTTCCGGCAGCCGCCTCAGCGGTCAGTGAGTTCAGGATCGGCAGCAAGAAACTTTCGGTCTTGCCGGATCCAGTGCCAGTGCTGACCACCAGATTTCGCCCCGACAAGACCTTGCGGATCGCGGTTTCCTGGTGGACGTATAGCGGCTGGTCTTCAGGAAAGTTGATCCGCCGTAGCCCAGGATGCAGCAACTTCTCGTCGATCAGCTGGTTGATCGATGATCCGCGGGCGTACGGCGGCGTCAGCTCCAGCAGCGGCCCCTTGGTCAGCAGCTGCGAGTCATCGACCTCGGCATCGAAGGCCCGGGCAAGCGCCGGGTCGCGCGGTGAGAGCAGGGTTTTGAGATAGCGCTTGTAGGTGTCTTCGATCTGCCGGCCAACGGCAAGCGCATCAAGGGGTTTGGTCACGATTCGTCTCCAATGAGGTCGCCATGGCAGTAGTGGACGACCAGTGCTTCGGCGATCAGCAGATCGGTGGCGACTAATCGTGGCGCAAGCTCAGCTAGCCGAGCCCAGGTCGCCAGCATCCCGGAATTCAGATACTGCCCGGCGATGCGGTTGTGGGCCTCCAGCCGGGCCAGAACTGCCAGGGTCAGTGATTGCAGCGTCAGCAGCATCCACGGAAGGTGCTCGATATCAAGGCCGTCGAGCATGGCGCTGCGCAGTCCGATTACGTCCGAGGCCAGCGGGCAGGCGCGCCGGATCGGGGTCATCACATGGGAGAGCTGGGCGGCGAAACTATCCGACCAACCAGACGCCACCCAGTCGGCACGGTGGCGGAACGCCTCGACGGCGGCCGCCATCCGGCTACCTGATCCCAGCAGGGCGCCAGGCACCAGCCGCAGCTCGTCAATGATTGCGTCGACCTGGTCGGCCGACATACCGTCCATCGCTATCACGTTCCGAGCAAAGCTGCCTTCGCGGACGTAGTCGAACTTGCCGACCCGCAGGCTTTCGATCAGTCGCTTGCCGCCCTTGTCTTTCAGGTAGGCCAACGTCTCAGCGCGCTCAGCACGTTTGTGGTCCCGCGCATGGTGCAGCGCAGCCAGATCGGAGAGTTCCACCATGCAGCCAAACCACGGGTCTGCATGCAGTTCGTTCAAGGTGAAATCAGCAGCAAACGAGCAGTTGACCAGTTCGGTGCGGACCAGCAGCGCCATCTTGTCTTCCAACGCAATGGTGCTGTTGCCCAGCGCTTCCAACGCCGCACGCGGCTCCATGCGCAAGATTCTTGTCAACGCAGAGGAGATGCGCTGGCTGCTCACCTCGTCGGCGGCCGGGAAACACAGCGCCGACCAGACTTCGGGCATGGCACTTACCGCGTCGGGAGCTGGGCCCTCACCGGCCAGGAACCGGGAAAGCTTGGCTGATGCGCCCGCCGATACCCAGCCGGGCTGGTCGACACGGACCGCGCTGGGGCCAGGCCAGCGGGGTGGTTCAACCGCGGTCCACGGGTCGTCGACGAACACTTCGCACAGCAGAGGGCCGGCCTCGATGAGCTCGGCTGGTAGCACCGCGCGTTCGCCGTCCAGCGGGATGACCCTCGGCTCCAGCCACGGCGCGGTGCTGCACCAGATGTTGACGGCCAGATCGTCGACGGTTAGCAGGTTATGGAAAACGAGTTCACCGCCAGCCAAGTGCGCCCCCGAGCAGAATGTGGGCGGCCGGACCGCAATAACCGTGACGTCGACCTGTTTGCCTTCGTCGTTGATGATGCGAGCGATGATGCGCCCAGTGCCGGCGTTGCGTGCGGTATCAACGAAGCGCCTCGTCGACACCTCGTACGCGTCGCCGGATTTGCGGCGCGGTTGGGTTTCGGTTTGGGTAAGCAAGCCGACGGCGTTCACAAACACGAATTGCACGGAGGCGACCCCGGGGGCGCGGATTGCAACGAATCGGTCTTCACCAAGCGCATTAGGGGTGTAGGCCTCGGCGCTGCTGCGCCAAGCTGCCGGCTGGCCCACTAGGCCGGTGCGGATGTCGACGCTCGGTGGCTGAACCACCAGCTCGACGGAATCGGCCCCGTCACTGACGGTGATGGTGCGGTTGCGGTCACCACGATCGAACTCCAGCCAGGAGTCCGAGACCGTCAGTTCAAACGCGGAGGCGATCATCGCGGCACTCGGTGAGAGTCCGCCGGCCACCGGGAACCGCGGCGGATTGTCGAAGTCGACTGTTAAACCCTCCGCGACGAACACCACTGCGCGGATGTCAGCGCCCAACGGTCCAGAGACGACAATCTCGAACAGGCCAAGCTGGGTGTCGGCTGATTCGTCGAACGGATCAACGCAGGTGGTCTCCCCGGCGGAATCCCACGAGTCATCCACGATCCAGTCGGTGCTGTCGAATCGGCGGGTCCGAATCCGCCAGGATGCTGGCTGTGGCGACGGGTCTGCCGGCAGCATGACCCACGGCCGACTCGAGTACACCTTGCGGCCGTCGACAGTGAGGCAGCCCGCGATCAGCTCGCCGAGCTCAAACGTGGGGGTGGTGTCCCGGCGAACCGACCGAGCCTTGCCGACGAACTCACCGGCCCGGCGCAGCTGAATCGAATCGACGGTTTCCAGGTCGACTAGTGCGCTGCGCCAGCCCCGCCAACCGGTCGGAGTTCCAATCACCGCCGAGGCCACAGGTTCACCGGAGCGCGGGTCGACCAGTTCGCTAGACGAGGGATAGATCGCCCACACGGTGCCGCGTTTCAGCAACTCGCGCTTGGGGATCCAGGCGCCGTCGGCGCTGAAAACCAGCAATGGGTCGGCTTTGTCGACCGTCGACAGCGTGAAGCTTTGCTCGCTGCCCGAATGCCACAGCAGGATCTCGCGCACCGGCTCGGGGATCGGCACCAAGGTGGGCGGTTGGTCCTCAGAGGTGACGCCCCAGCCGCGTTGGGCATGGACCTGCCGGACCTTGCCATCGAACGACACCCGCCACGGCGAGTCCGGGCTGCTCCGCGGATAGGGAATGGCGACCAATAGCTGGTCGTCATCTACCGCGTAATGCAGCATTGGCCGGCGTTGCGCACCGCCCGGGGTCACGCGCCGCCCCTGCCAGCCCAGCGGGTTATCGCGCAGCTGTTGGACCAGTTCGTCGACGATGACATCAGGCAACCCGGTGGTCGACGAATCTAAGCCGCTGTCCAGCAGGGCTGGGTTGGTCAGCGTGGCCTCAACGACTTCGATGATCCGGTCGAGGATGTCGATGGCGAACGTGCCGCCGTAGTGGATGAAGTTGCGCACCGGCACGTCGAGGGAGAACGTGCGGTATTCCTTACCGGGTTCGTCGAGCCATTCGATCAGCGCGGCGCCGCTGGCATCGCGGCCCTGGGTCAGGTGATCGTCGACGACGCGCAGCAGGTCGGCCAAGCAGTGCACCGGGATGCCGGCGTGCATCGCGAACGTCATGACGTACTGGCGCTGATCCTCCAGGGCGGGGAAGCGGGCCAGCTTGAATTTGTCGAGCAGCCCGACCATCGCGTGCCGCAGTGCGTTCTCGAAGCTCAGATCGCGCGGGCGGCCAAGTTCAGCGAAGAACTCGTCCCAGTACGCGCCGTGGTCGTAGGCAAGGGCGGCGTGGCCGACCAGGGCGGTCAATGTCAGGGCCGGGTATTTCTTGATGACGTCCCGAGGGGAATAACCCCGCCCGAGCAGCGCCGTTGCCGTCTGGCCGTAGTGGTACTGGATTCGGCTGATCTCGTCGGCGGCAAAGTTCGTCTCCACCACCAGCGACACCGGTTCGAGTGCCTGCCGAAGACGATGTTCCTCGTCGCTCATCCACTCGGATAGCGATCGCTGATCAGCCACCATCAGAAGCTCCTACGTCCACCTTTCGCGGCACCGTTGCCGCCATAAGTGAACTTAAGGCACAGTCCCGACAAGTGGCGCAACTCCTACCCCAGCAGTTCTGACCGCTTTCCGCTCCACGTGACCACCAGCGCATCGCGAGCTCGGCTGCTGGCCACATAGAGCAGGGATCGTTCCCGCAGCAAGGCTTCGTCGCGTTCTTCATCGGGGATCGAACGCACCGCCGCGGGTAGCGGGACGTGTTTGTCGTCGACCCCGCACAAGATGACTCGGGAGAACTCCATGCCCTTGGCCCGGTGCATGGTCAGCACCAGCGGATACCCAGGTCCGGCGACTGTCTTGTCTAGGGCACGCGCCGAGACACCGCGCTCGCCGAGTCCGCGAACGAACCGGTCCCGGTCATCCTGGCTGCGGACGAGCACGGCGACGTTCTCCGGTTGGATGTCGTCGTCGGTCAACCAGGACTTGATCTTGTCTGCGACCTTCTCCAATTCCTCGGTTTGGTTGTCGCACGCGATCAATTCCGGAGCGGGGCCGGTGCGTGCCGAGCGATATTCGCTAGTGTCCTCGGCACCCTGTTCCAGATCGGTGTATTCGGCGCCGGAGAGCACCCCGACCGCGAAGTGCAGGTTCTGAGCGGTAGTGCGGTAGTTCAGCGTCAACCGGCGGGAGCGGCCGACGATTTTGATGCCGAAGCGGCTCAGTACGACTGGGCTGCCATAGATCCGCTGGTGCGAATCCTCGGCAATAAACAAATCGTTCGGGCCTTCAGCCACAAGAGCGCGCAGTAGCGCCCAGTGCGTGGCGTGCAGGTCCTGGGCTTCATCAACGATGACGTGGTCGGCGAGATACTGCCCGGTCTTCTCGGTCTGGATGCACAGCGCATCGGCGGCCAACGCCAGCACTTCGGGGAAGCTGATGGTTTCGTCCATCTGGCTTTGCCGCCGGAACGCTTCGACCAGCTTCCAAACGGCGATGCGTTGTGGCCGGCTCAACCGCACCCCGCGCCCGGCCCGGGCCACCTTCGCGTACTGCTCCAAGTTAGTGATGCGGTTGGCCAGCACTACCGCCACGTACTCGCCTTCCAGGAACGACGGGCTGGCCAGCTTGTCATCCAGACCGGCATCAACTGCGCCAGTAACCTCGCGCCACAATGCATCAGAGGCGGTGCGCTTGTGACCGAAGTCCACTCGCCGCCCGAAGATCCGTTCTCCGGCAAGCGCTGCCGTCTCCCCCGCCCGGTCGAGTACCGCCTTGCCGAGTGCGTCGAGGCCGCCTACGTAGACACCCCGGTCACCGGGTTTGTCGGCGATGGGGATGTCGGGGTCGAGCACCGTCAGGTCGGCCCGCATTCCTTGGGCGAGAGTGGCATTGAAGGTGGTGAGGATGATCCGGGCGTCAGGATTGTGGCGGGCGAGCCGGCGCGCACGGTGGATGGCGACCACTGTCTTGCCAGTACCAGCGCCACCGGAGAGCCGGAACGCACCGTTGTAGTCTTGCTCGACATACCTGCGCTGTTCGGGGTGCAGGAAGGTGCGCCATGCGGCGAAGTCACCGCCTTCGATGACGCGGCGTAGTTCATCGTTACCCTCGATGAACGCGAACTGCATCTTCGAGGCCGGGCGATCCAACGCCTCGATGATCTGCTGGTCCTCGTCGATGCTGGCGTCGACAGGCTGTTCGGTGAACCCGTGCTTTTCTCGAATGGTGTCGATGTCGATGCCGGTGGCCAAATCCAGCAGCGCGCTAGCTTCCCAATCCAGCCCGCCCTCGGCGGCATCCAGCAACGCCACCTCATCGGGTGCGGCCATGGCTCGGGCGGCAACAACAGCACCCAGACCCAATCGGTCGGTGAGATCGCGCAGGGTGTAGCCGACGGTTGCCAGATACGAAAGGTCCGGCTCTACAACAGGAGTCGCCGGCAGGGCGGTTCCGGTGGCCGGTTCGGGCGCCTCTCCGATCAGCCCCTCCAATGTGCCGTTGATCGGGTTGACTCGCAGGGTGGCTCGCTCTGCAAGTTTGTTGGCTTCGTCGTGGGCCCAGGTGCCCATGTAGATGTAGGTGCGCTCGTTGGATTTGTCGTCGATACGGAACAGCACCGCCCGGTAGTTCTGGTCGACCCGGCCGGTTCGCACCCGCGGGTCGATGGCCAGCCGCAGCGGTTCGATGTGCAGGCCCGGTGCGGTGTCGTCGGCGGTGAGCTTCTCGAAGAAGTCGTACACCTTGTTCTTGACCGAGCCGTCCAGCTTGGACATCGCCTTGCTGTTCGACGCGATGACCAGGTTCGCCACCTACATCACTCCATTCGTTTTCAACGCGGCGATAATTTCGCCGGCGTCGGGCGGACAAAGCGTCCAACCCGGTAGATCAGCTCCAGGTTCGAAAACGACCCCGATATGGACACCGCTCCAAGCAAAGTCGAGCACTTCGCCGCTGTCAGTTTCATAACCCAAGACCGGTACCGCCGCACCCGCGTCGGCAAGGGCGCGGATCAAGTCACGTTCGGCGTCGCTGACCGCATCGTCGTAGAGGACCTTCCAGTCCGCGGGAAGTTCGCTCGCCACCGCCGAAACCGCTTCAACTGGCGCCGCGGCCAGCAGGCTGCGGGTGCTGATGCGATGCTGGCCGCAGATGCCCAGCCAGTTCGACAGTCGCAGCCAAATCTTCCAAGCCTTTCCGTCGTGGACTTCCAACCGATCGTCCCGGTCATCGACAGCGAGCACCGCACGAGGGACGTCCGCGGCAGTACGGACGCCGGCAGTGACGGCCACACCACCATCTCCGAAGCTCCAGCACACATCGACACCCGACTCAACAAATGGCGTACCACCATCGAGCACCGCAACAGCAGCCGCCCCCACCGTCTCCAGAACAGATTTCGCGCGGTTGTCGCCGCGCACGAACAGATACGGCAGCCACGTGCTGAAATGCTCCCAGGCGTCGAAATCCGGGTCGAGCATAAATTCCAGCAACTGCGAAACCGGATCTTTCGACAGCAACCGAATCAGCCCGGGTTGCACGTTGAACTGACCGGTGACGATGCTGGCGGCCTTCTGGTCGAACCACACGGGATCGACCGACTCGCCAGCCTTGAACCGCTGTAGGTCGTCGTGCCCAAGCGACCACACCAGATAGCCACCGGCACGTAGCTTTTCGCGCTTCTCGGCATCATCGGCAATTCGGTTGCAGCCCGGCAACGCATGGAAGGACCGCCCATCGGTGAAGATCGCGATCTTCGGCACGTCGGGGTCGGCGGTCTGCAGCTCGAAGTCGGGTTGGACGAAACCGAGCGCTACTTGCGGTCGCAGTGACCATTTCCGCGGTTTTACGCCTGGCACGGTGATCGTTGCCGCCGGCCCGTACACGCCAGGCTTTTCGACGACGGTGGCGCCGATACCCTTGAGCCGCTCTAGGAACATCGCGTAGAACTCGCGTTCCAAGAACGATTCATCGCTGGTCGCCGGCGGTGGCGGCGCGGTTTCGGTGATGCCAGCAGTCCAATCAGCCAGATTCGGGCTTCCGCCTTCGGACACGCCGAGGATCTCGTCGAGCAGCTTCAACGCGGTCGCCCGCGCCACCTTGTCCAGCTCATGCGGTGAGGCAAAAGGTAGCAGACAGCGGTGACAAGCTAACCGGTCCTCACGCTGGCATGGGCAATCCGCGACAACAGCCCGCGCTGCGGCCAGCGCCGCCCAGATCTTGGTGTGGTCGGCGAATTCGGCGAGATAACCGGTACCGCCGGGCACGGTGTCATGCAGCAGCAGGGCCCGCCGGTCGGGTGCGCGTAACGCATCGGGGATCACGGCAACGGCCAAGTGTTCCGGTGAACCGCCAATCACCTGTCGCAGCCCCAGCAGGAGCGCGGCAGCCAGGCTGGCATAGGCGAAGCTGTCGTATTCCAGCTTCGGCGGCAGATGCAACAGCACCGCCTGGGTGCGCAGAGTGCGCGCCAGGGCAACCTCGCGGACGTCTTCGGTCGGCGAGTCGCGAAGCCGGCACCAAGGCCGGTGCTCGTAGCGGTTGTTGCGGCCGGCCAGGGTGTCGAGTTGGCCGCACGACGCGCAGACTCGGAACAGCCCGGACGCCGATTCTTGTCCGGCAATAGTTCGCGGCTTGCCTTGCGAGGTTCGCTTACCCAGGTTGAGCCAGCGGATGTCGACGCGGCGCAGGTATTGCGCTCCGAATTCAGCTTCGGGCCGAAACCAGGTGTGGCCGACGTGGGTCGGGTCGATGTCGGCGGCGGTGACCACGGTGAAGGGTTCACGTTTGCGGTCGTCGCGGTTGTCGTTAATGGTGGCCTCGTCGCGGCGCACCTCCGCCGAGACTCGGGTCAACTCGACGACTGGCAAGTGTTGGCTAACATCGGAGATAGCGCTGTTATGGCAACGGGGACAACTCGACACCGGCTGCGCAGCAATTTTCGACGGGCTGATCCCCGCCCAACCGCATTGCGGGCACAGCTGCCACGAATGGATGTTGGACTCGCCGGTACCCAAATCCACGGCGTCGATAGTGACCGCCAAACCCTGGGCGTAGAACGTCGCCCCAGGCGCGAGCTCGGTCAGTGCAACTCGTGATCCGCGCTGGTAACTCAGCGACTCCCCCTGGTAGGCACCGGTATCCGGGTCCATCCAGGTGACGCCGACGTCGAGGGTCACCGAATCATCGAGCAGCGTGTAGTTGGGCAGTACGGCGTAACGTTCCAACACCGCGATCCAATAGTCGGTGGTGATGGACGTGATCTGCTTACCGAGCAGCTTGCGGGAGCATTTGGCAATCCGTAGTGCCCGACGGTCGTCATCGGTGGCCGTCGGTGCTGCGGCGCGCCGCTCGAACTCCGGCAGCTCATCTTCTACCGACTTCAACCGTTTGGAGAGTTCGCCGAGGTCGATCCGCCACTGGTGAGCAGCGGCGGTGAGGTGCTGAGTGAGTCCACTGACCCCGCCTTGCGGTGGTGGGCTGGCCCAGGATCGTAATCCGCCGGCAGCAGCATCGGAGATCTGGTCGCCGAATTGCCGCAGAAACTCATCAAGCAGCGAGTCAGCCTGAGTGGCAGCAAGTTCGAGGAGTTGGGCTAGCCATCCGTCGGCGCTGGTGTCCCCGAATACAGCACGTG
Organism: Mycobacterium sp. P7213; assembly: GCF_900604305.1. Lineage (NCBI taxonomy): Bacteria > Bacillati > Actinomycetota > Actinomycetes > Mycobacteriales > Mycobacteriaceae > Mycobacterium > Mycobacterium sp. P7213. Next base: position 21,447 of record NZ_UWOA01000003.1, on the reverse strand, counting down.
CGTCCTTGGGTACGACGGTGTTCGGGTCGCGTGCCAGCCGGTCGATGATGTGGGCGATGTATTGGCGCTGCAAAATCTCCTCGGCGTTGAGCAGGGTCGCCGGTGGGCGCACATCGCCCTGGATCACCGAGAGCGGTTCGAAGAGCTTCGGCAGGTGCTCGCCGCGGCCGCGCACGTAGGCCAGCGCCAACGAGTTGCCGGTGCGTCGCCCGGCTCGACCGACGCGCTGCAGATACGACGCCACGGAGCGGGGCAGCGATCCGAGCATCACCGTGGACAGGTCACCGATGTCGATCCCCATCTCCAAGGTCGGGGTGGCGACCAGGACGTTGGGCGCCTGCGGATCGGTGCCACCGGTTTTGAACGCCTTTTCGTAGCCGAGGCGGATCTTAGGGTCGAGCAGGGAGGTGTGTTCGCGGGCCACCACGCGTTTCATTTCGCCGGCGTTGTAGAGCCGCCGGTAGAAGTTGTCGGACCGCTCGGCGCGGTGCACGTGGCCGGGGCAGCGGACCAGCAGGCAGGGTGCACCGTCGAGTTCGTCGATGGTGGTGGTGCTGCCCGGCACCGGGGTTTGGCAGACATCGCAGCTCAGCAGGTGCTGGCCGGCGCGTAGCGCATCGAGGGTCGGTGCGCTCACCATGATGGTGGTCGGCGCCAAACCGTAGGCGACGGTGCCGGTCTCGGTGGTGATGGTGCTGAGCACCAGCTCGCTGGCCAGTTCATTGAACAGGGCTTTGGTTAGGAAGGCTCCATCGTGGGGGCTGACGCCCAGGCATTGCGACGCCCATTTCGCGTACCACGATGTGGTTGGGGTGATCGCGTCGAAGCCTTCAGGCAGGGCCTGGTTGCCGGATTTGACTGCTGGGAATGCCGGGGCGGGGCGGCCTTTCGGGAAGGCGGGCATGCCCTTCCCGCGGGGGCGGCCACCCCAGATGTGGTAGCGGTTGGCGTTCTTCTCGACGTAGCGACGCAGCCAGTCGTGGTGGATGCCGCCTTGGGTGCGGATACGTTCTACGGTCCCGCGCACCCAGCGGGCCAGGGCCGCATCATCGACGCCGGTCAACGAAATCTGAACGGCGACGCTTTCGACTGCGCGGTTGCCGATCAGAGCCGCCCGCCCGGGAGCGCCCAAGTAGACCTCGGCAGCGACGCTGCCGGTGAGCTCCAGGGTGCGGCCGATGCGGGATTGCAGCCCGAATTCCAGGTCGATGTCGAACTGCAGCCGCTGCTTGGCCCGGTTCTCCGCGGCACGGCGCGTGTTGGGATGGGAACCGGCCTGCCAGAACGCTACGAACGCTTCCTGATCGACGATGTCGGGCGGCAGCAGTTGGTACCGCAGCACCGGGTCCGCACCTGCACGGCCCACCACAGCTTGAGCAAGTTCGGTGAGGTTGAGCTCTCCGTTCCCGAGTGCGCCGCGTAGCGCGGTACGCAAGCTCAAGCTGTGCGAGCGTGCCTGCACGAACCCAGCCCGGTGTGCGGCGTCTTGAACGCTATCGGTGAACATCAACGCCTTTTTTTCGGCGTTGTCGAGGTTCTTGTCGCCGAATAGGTTGGACAGTGTGACCGACAGTTGGGTGGCAACCGCGCTGCCGAGGAAGCGGATGCCGTCGACACCTCTGCACGCCGGGCAAACGTCTTTAATCGATTCGTCGTCAGCATCTGGGCCGACCAGCGTGAGCACCGGCAGGACTCGGCCGTTGACCCGGTCGGGATCGTCGGGATCAGGTGCGGCAGTCTGCAGTTCGCGGTGATCAAGATGAAACCAGACCAGTCCCTCCACTGGCTCGGCAATATGAGCTTCGGCGGGCGCGGAGATCAGCGCACGGAACCGGGATGCACCGGCGGCGTGGTCGGAGCGGATGGCTTCGTCGGTGACGTCGAGGGCGTTACCGGTCGGTGCCAGGCGGGCTCCCCAGCCCGAGCGTCCGCAGTGCCGACAGAACACCGCCGGCAGATACAGCTCAGATTCCTCTGCGGCGGTGCCATCGTCGGACCAGCGATAGGCAGCAGTGGCTCGCACAGCACGGTCAACACGGCTAAGTTCCCGAATCCACAGGTGCACGTCAACACCAAGTGCGGTGCGACCGACTTCGGCGCGGATGTGGGACAGCAGCGCGAGTACGTACTGCAAGAGCCGCACCCGAGCAGCTTGGATACGCGCCACATCAACTCCACCGACCCCCGGCGGAAACACCCGTGCGGCCAGATCCGCGATCGAGACCGCATCGACAGCATTGCGCAGAACAGCCTTGATGAGCTCGTGGCGTTTGATCTGATCGAGCATTTCGGCGGTACCGACCGCTACCCCAGTTGAACCGAACAGCACGGCAAACACCGCTTCGGCGATATCGGCGTTGTCGCCGCTGGCCGCCCGAGCCTGTTCTATCGGTTCCAGGGCTTCGGGCAGCACCGGGGTCAGCGGAGTGAACTCGTTGTCACGCATCCCGGTTCGGGCAGAAAGCCATTCGTCAGCGTCCAGGCGGGTCTCCCCGATCACCGCGTCATCACCGAATTTCTCGCCGAACACGGTGTGGGCGAAGTCGACCATCGCGGTCGGCGCGCCCCCCGAGCCTAGCGTCGCGGAGGTAGCGACCGGGGTGATCTTGCCCAGTGGGCGGCGCCGGTCAGCTTCGGTCACCTTCGACGCGGAAGTCCAGTGAGCTTTGAGGGTGAGGCCGAGGCGACGCAGCAGCATCGCCACGTCGGTGCCCTGCGCGCCGTCGTAGGTGTGGAATTCATCGAGCACCAGGTAGCACAGTGAGTCCGCGGAGCGCCGCCACATCTCGGCGCGGCCCGGGTGCAGCAGCAGGTGATCGAGCATCTTGTAGTTGGTCAGCAAGATATCCGGCGGTGCGTCGTGCATAAGCGCCCGATCGGTGATCAGCCCGTGCTCCGAGACCTGGGTGCGCCCACCGCTGGCCTGTTCACCGGTGTAGAGCCCTGCGGTGACCGCTCCCAGTCGCGGGTCCCCGGTGATCAGTTTGGCCAGGCGCTGCTCCTGGTCGTTGGCCAGCGCGTTCATCGGGTACAGGATCAGCGCCTTCATCCCGGTGACGCCGGCCTTCTTGGCGCGCAGCACATGGTCGAGAATGGGAATCAGAAACGCCTCGGTCTTACCCGAGCCGGTGCCAGTGGTGACCAACGTGGGCTGCGGACGGCCCTGATACTTGGTGGATAGCCGCTCGAACGCAGCCGCTTGATGGCCGTAGGGCGTGAAGCTGGCGGGCCACCAGTCCAGGTGATCGCTCCAGTCATCACCGGCGGGGGCGAATGGCAGCCGCAACCGAACGTAGGGGCCTTTGAACATGCCGGTGGCGGGGTTGCTGATGAAGTCGGTGAGCGCGGCCTGGGCGTCCGGATCGGTCAGCGCGAAGGTGGTGGCCAGGTAGTCGGTCAGGCCCTCGCGCAGGTGCTCGGCTTGCAGGCTCGGGAGCAGCGCACCCATCAGATGTCGCCCTTGGCAAACCGTCGGCCTCGGCCGCGTCCCAACGCTCGGCCCGCTTTCCACATCGCGTGGTCGACTTCCCACGCCGTGACGTCACGGCCAAGTCGCGCAGCGAGCACCGGAATGAGCTGCGTGATGATATTTCGAGCCCCTTCGGGATCGACGCTCACGCCGACGTGGTCTAGCCACCGCAGCACCATCCTGTCGGGCTTGATCAGATCGTCCTGCCCGATCAGCATCCACAGATACCCTCGGCGGATGCCGTCGCCGCCTTCGCCGGGGATCGGACGTAGCGCCGCGTCGAGCGTGTCGAATCGGGCAGCATCCGCGAACAGAGCGACCGCCTCGGCCATCGTGCCGACTTGATGCTCAGCGAATATGCGCGCATGACGCAGCACTGCATCAGATTTCAGAATCCCATTGCGGGTGGAGGTCCGTTGCCGGTTGGTGAGCGCAGTCATCTCATCGACGCTGACTTCGGCGATCCGGGTTACCGGTAGCGGGTCAGCGCCAATGGGCTCAGTGGCGGGAACAGTCGGCTGGCCAACGCCGAGCTTGCCGGCCAGTGTGCGCACCACGGGGACAACCACACTGTCGTAGTCGGCGCCGATACTCCACACCGCATCGACGATGCACAGGCTCAAGCTGGTCCACCGTCTCTCGCGTGGCTGTGGGTCGAGCGCGACGACAGCGTCCGCGAGACGGTTCAGGGTCGCCGGATTTAGGTGTGCCATAGGGTCCATATCGTCAGAACCTTCCTCCGTCACTTGTCGTGCTGGTTCGCGATAGCGGTGAAGTGCTTGTGCGCCAGTTCCATATCGCGTTCGCGGTCGACTCCGACGAAGGGTTCGACGTAGGTGACACCGTCGACGGTCAAATCGTCGGCCTTCAGTGCGCCGTTCTTGCGGTACTGCGCCGCGAGTTTGCCGGGCAGTTGGCGCCCGGTGGCGTCGTAGAGGGCGTCGCGCTCGTATTTCTGCAGCACCGGGAACTGGGTGCGGTAGATCGTGGTCAGCTCCTCGGCGGTGATGCCGAGCATGATTGCGACGATTGCGTCGATCTCCACCAGCGCTTGCCGACGATCGGCGGCGCGGCGCAGCGGGGTTGCCCACTCCCAGTTCGGTCCAACATCACCCAGTGCAGCACGTCCGGCATAGTCCACGCCGACGTGCGGCACCCACGAATCTTGTTGCCACGCCTTGTCGTAGAGCTCTTCCCAAAGTAGCTCGTACGGTTGGACAAGACAGTTCAGGCGGAGCGTACGCAGCAGGAGTTGAGATTCGAAGAGGTGGTTGCGAATATGCGGGAAACGCCGGATAACATTCTGACTCAGCTCGGCTGCCCCCGAAGTTTTGACAAGGAAGTCCACTGGCAACGATGCCCAAATCCCGGCTGCTACTGCGATGTCCACGTTGTCGGTTGTTGTTGCTGACAGAACAGGATGAACGTGACATGGCCCCGGCGGAACGATCGCGGAGTGCAGGGTACGAACGGTGGCCGAGTCCGCCATACGTCGCCACGCCAGTCGGAAGTAGCTTGAGCTAGGTTCGCCGTGCCACTTCGGGTAAGCGGCGATGTACTCCGTGTACGGCTTCGCGACCTGGTAGTTAGTACGGGGGACAAAATTTACGTCGATCGAATCCAGGTCCAACTCCGTGTAATCCTGCTGATGCTTGGCAGTGGGATTTGGCTGCTTAAACAGCGGTGTCGCGACAGTCAGGTGCGGCCCTTGGAGGATCGCGTCCTCCCACCGCTCGGGGACCGCGGACTCGGACTCGAAGAACCCCAGCTTGCGGTCGGTCGTCTCATTCCAGCCGAACGTCCACTCGAAACCGATGTCGCCGAGGCGAGGTGCATCCGCGATCTTGTCGAGGACTTCAGCGCTGGCGCGGTTCACCGGGTACAACATCCGGGCTTCTTCCGGCGGTGTGCCGGGTTCGTCAATCAGAGCGGCCCAACCTGCCAATACTGATTCATCGACGCGGACGATGCGCTCGCGATGTGGTCTCAGATCCCAGTTATCGTCCATGTCCTTCATGCCTGGCGCTGGCCCTGATCCATCGTGCACCAAGGAACGCTCGATAACGGCCGGCGCGAAGATCCATGACGCCTGCAGGAACCCCACGGCGTCGGTGCGTCCGTATATGTGTATGCCGAACGTCTTCTTGTGGCCTATCTCCGGGAACTGGTAGGTGTTGTTGTGGAACTTAAAGTGCCGACGCAGACGCCGGTAAGCGACTCGCCGTAGGCCTTTCGCTCGCAACTCCGTGAAGTGACTTTCTGGATGGATCAGCCCGACAATCCCGTCCGGCGCCATCGATCGCCACGCGCGTTCCATAAAGCAGCGGTACAGATCCGTTCGAAGTCCACCCAGCACCGGTCGATCAACCCTCGATCCGAGGTGTTCGTTTGCCCCAGCCTGTTCCGCACGCTCATCGAGAAACTCGCCAAGTGCCGCCGGCTGCGCCAGCATTTCCTGCCGCTTACTAACCTTGACCGTCTCGGCGGGCTTATCGGTCAGCGCCCACCACGGGTCGAACTCCGCAAGCACCCCGGCTTCGTCCCAGTCTGGCCGCACCCAGGGCGGGTTACCCACTTGCAGGTCGAAGCCACCACGAGCGAACACCGGCGCGAAGTCCAACTCCCAGTGGAAGAAGCCTTGCATCTGGGCGATGCTGTCGCACACCCGCAGCCAGGGGAACGCATCCAGCGCTTTGCCGATCGACAGGGCTTGAGCGAAAGTGCGATCGGTGTCTTCGGCTAAATCAAGCTCTTGCCAGCTCAGATCGCCGGCGAGGCTGGTCTGTCCGTATTTCTCGAACTTCCCTGCCTTGGGCGGTACTCCCAGGATCGCTTCCAGCCCGCCAATCCACTGATCCCAGTCCGGTGGGTCGATGTCGGTGGTCAGCGACCAGGACCACAGCGCGCACCAGGAATCCATGACTCGACGCAGCCGTCGGTAGGCTCCGTTGTCGTCGTGCAGCACGGCTTCGATCTGTTCGCGGGTGACCACGGCCTGCGGCTGGTCGAGGGGTGGCTGGCCCCACAGATGGATGTCGCGGCGAATTTCGGATTCGGCGATGGTCAGCCGGCGCTGGGTGAACTCCCACAGGGTTTCCACCCGCTGGGCCAACGCGGCCAGCCGCTTCTTGATGCCGGCACTCGGGGTGCCGCGAATGCTGTTGCGCCACAGCCGCAGCTCTTCACGATTGTCGGGTGCGTAGGTTTTGGCTTCCGGGGTGTCGATGACCGCGCCCCAGCCTTGGGCGGGCAGCAGAAAGTGGTGGATGCCCCCACCGATTTCCCTCCCCAGCGGCACATCTTTGGGTACTTCTTTGAGCCACGCCTTCTTGGCCAACGATGTTGGTGGGTACACCGCACGGCGGGCTCCGATCAGCGAATTGCCGCGGCGCAGGTGCAGGCCGAACCATGGGGCACCCAGCCCGGCGACCATGGTATCGAGCCAGAGCGAGATTTCGGCGAGTTCGACGGCAGTCGCGTTGAGGTCCACTCCGTAGACCTGGTGCAGTGCGAGATAGGCTTTCACCTTCTGTAGCTCGACCTGGTATTGGTCGGCGTCGATGACTTCGCCGCGGTCTTCCTGGGCGCGTTTGAGGTACTCGGCGGCCAGCTGGCGCACCGCTTCGATCGCGAAGGCGCCCGATCCCAGTGCCGGCTCGCAGATGGTCAGTGTCAGGATCTGCTCGGGCGTGGTGCGCTGCCCGTCCTGATCGAGCAGCTCGGCCAGTGCCTGGGACACCACGAATTTCGTCAGCACCTCAGGCGTGTAGTACGACGCCGACTGCTGACGTTCCCGCCCCGCCAATCGGAACACGAAGGTCTCGGCCGGATGCAACACCGGAACCGATTCGCCGGTGGTTTCATCGGTCGTCATCACGAAGTCGGATTTCGCCAGGTGATCCGACCGGGACACCGGCACCACCCAGGAACCTTTCTCCGGGTCACCGTTCTTCGCAACTTCGTAGAGGTCTTCGTCGGCGAAGAAGCCGGTATAGGACATCAGGCCCTCATACACCGCGCCGAGCTGGTTGATGCCGAGTTCGGCGTAGGAGATGAAGCCGCGGTCGGCGCCCTTGCGGCCCTTGGATTCCTTAGACAGCAGCAGATGTTCCAGCACCTGCTGGGTGGCTTCGTTACTCAACCCGACCTGATCGATCAGCGCGGTTGCTTCCTTGGCGAACAGGTCGGCGCGCAGCGCATTGAACTCCAGCCCGGGGGCTGGATCGTCGATGAGGTGGGTCTTGGGTGGGGTGTGGCCGGAATCGACCAGCCGAAACAGCGTCGCCAACGACTCATACAGGTGGGTGCCGGATTTCGCCGCCGGCGAGACCAGTTCGGTCAGCGTCAGCTCCCGCAGTCGGTCCAGGCCGTAGCCTTCGCCGTATTCGGGAGCGCCCGAGGGCAGTACTCGCAGCTCGGGGGATGCTTCGGCATACAGTAGGAACAGGATGCGATAGAGGAACCGCAGCGCGTGCTTGGCGAGCTGTTGAGGATCGATGTCGTGCAGCGGCAAGCCACGCTCGGCGCGCCGAGCGACGACGTCGTTGGCGATGATCTCAATCGAGAGCCGAATGCCTTCCCGCAGATCCTTCGACACTCCGACGGTGTGTTTGATCGAGTCGTCGAGAACGCCTGCCCACCAGATATTTCCGTCGGCATCGGGCAACAGGGCTTGGCTGCCGAGGATGGCGGCGACCCGGTCGATCTCACCACCCCTGGTGTCGTCGCGCCGCTCGGCCACCACCAGCAGATCGACCGCAAGGTAGCGGCCTTCAGCCCAGCGTTCGGCTTCGGCGAGCAGCACCCATTGCCCCGCTTGCACCAACACGAACGCCGGTGGTTCGTCGGCGCGGAATGCTGCCGAGATCGCCTTGGAGACCGCCTCGATTGGTTTGCCGTCTTCTTCGCCGGCTTCCAGCAGCCGGCTGGTTTGTGGGTCGAGCAGGTCGTCGATCGATGCGACCGGGTGGGCTTGCAGCAGCAGGACACTGGTGACGCCGGGTGGTTGGGCGTTGGGTAGCCGCAGTTCGGTTCCAGCGCGTTCGCCAGTGAACTCAGCGAGGGTCTTCGAGTAGCCGAGGGTGCAGCGCACCAGGGTGTGTGCGTCGCGGGCGGCATCAGGGTTCTCAGCCAGCGCCGACAGGGCGGTTTGTAGATCGCGGGTCGCAGCCAGCAGCCGGTGGCGGATGGTGTCGCGGCCTTCCTTGGCTTCGGCATCCCACTGCTTGCGCAGCTCGATCACCTTGCCTTGGAAGGATTCCCGAGTCGAGTCGGTGGTGAAGTAGTGCTCGCTGATCCAGTCCTCGCCGACGACGATCGAATCGTAGGAGGCCACGGTCTATCGGTCCTTTCCGGAAACGATCACCAGCAGCGGGCGCACCAGCTGCTGGGTGGGAGCCAGCAGATCCGCCAGCTGTTGTTCTTCGGTGATGCGTCGGCTCAGTTTGGTGACCCGGGAACGCTGCGCGCCGAACAGTTCCAACTTTTCGACTTCGTCGTGCCAGCGGGCGGCGCGTTGCCGCCACGCTTTGAGTCGCGCGTTGGTGGCCTGTTCTTGGGCATCGAGGACCCGGCGCATCTCGCGGTGGGCGTTATCGACCGCGATCGGGATCAGCGCCCGGTAGCGTTCGGCATCGGTGATCGGGCCGGGGTTAGACGAGCCGGGCCTGAGTCCGGTGTCGGCGGTGAGGAAGGTCAGGTCTTCTAGCGCCTCGACCAGGCAGAAGCTGGGGTTGCCTGGGTTGGGAAAGGTGGCGGTGGAGAACACTCGTGAAATCAGTTGCCCGCGTTTGTTGGTCAACGTGCCCATTAGCAGCACGGTGGGCGCGTCGACGTCGCCGCGGATGGCAAACACCTGGTTGCGCCCGAGTGCTGCCAGGGCGCGGTCGCTGGCCCAGTCCAGCACCGGGTGCAGCGGGCCCAGGTAGAGCGCTTCAGGCCAGGTGGTGTTGTTGACGCCCTTGCCGCCGCGGGCCGCGCGCAGGTGCGCCTCCCCCACAGCGGTGGTGGTGGCTAGCTTGAGCCGTTCCAGGACGCGACCATGCAGTAGGTAGTTCTGCGGGAGCTGGCCGAGCCGCTGCCGCAGGTCTTTCGGCGGGGTTAGCTCCGCGATCCCGTGGGCGGGGCTGACCTTCCAGCCGACTCCACCGTTGTTGGGTGGAGTATGTGGCACGTCATGGAAGGCGGCGTGTAGGGCTTCGTTGAGGAAGGTCAGATCGTCGACGTAGAGGCTTTGCCGGGGGGCTTGGGGCAACGGTGCGGGAGTGTCGTCGACCCCGTCGAATTGGGCGAACAACGCATCGAGGTCGTCGCCGTCGGCGACCTGCTGGGCGGTGCGCACTGCATCGTCGATGTTGCGGCCTTTAGCGAGCACGTCGCGGATGACGTTTTCTTCCTCGGTGACGCTGTGCTTGCCCATCAGCGAAGCGACATCGCCGAGGGTGGTGTGCGCCTGGGTTTCGCGTTCCAGCAACCGGGACAGCACCCTCAGATCACCGGAGAACTTCTCGTCGGCGGGGGCTAGGATCAGTGAGGAGATCACCGGCGGATGTTTCTGGCCGTAACGGTCGATGCGGCCGTTGCGTTGCTCGATGCGGATCAGGCTCCACGGGATGTCGTAGTGGATCAGATGGTGGCACTGGGCATGCAGGTTGACCCCTTCGGAGGCCACGTCGCCTGTGACCAGCACCCGGATCGGGGAGGTCTCCAGTTTGAATCTGTCTACGATCTCTTGCTGCTCGACGTCGGAGAGCCCGCCGTGCAACATCGCGACGTTCTCCGGTTCGAGCCCGGTCGCCTTGGGCAGGTGGTCGCGCAGCCAGGTCAGGGTGGCGACCCGTTCGGCAAACACAACCGCCCGCATCGGCTTGTCTTTGCCGACGCCTATCTCTCGGAGCCGGTCGGTGAGCGCGGTGAACTTGCCAGCCGGTGTGCTCAGAGCCTTGGCGTTGAGCTCGTCGAGGGCATTGAGTGCTTCGAGTTCCCTGTTCTGCGCGGGGTCTTGGCTGTTCAGTTTGCTGTGGCGGGCTTTGATCGATTCGGCCAGCGCCGCCGGCGAAGACAGGAACGCCTTGGCCAACGTCCACGGGAACAGGGCTTTGGTGTCCCCGGAGTAGGGGGAGCTTCCGGTGGGCGGGTATAGCCAGGTGCGGGACAACTCCTCGGCGACCGCATCCTCGGCGGGCGACGGGGTGACCAGCTGGTGTACCGGTTCGGGGCGTTCGGCCCAGTCGGCGCCGACTTCTTTCGCGACGTCGGGGCTGTAGCGGTGCCGGCGGATCAGCAGCGACTCCACGTCCTGCTTGGTGAACGAGCCGTCAGGTTTGACGATGGTCGGGTCTAGCAACCGGAGCAGCTCGGCGAACGATTCGTCTCGACCGTTGTGCGGAGTGGCCGAAGCCAAGATCAAGGCTTCGGTGTTGGGTGCCAGGACCCGAGCCAGTTCGTTGCGCTGGGCACCGACGTTGGTGAGATTGTGCGATTCGTCGATGACCACCGCATCCCACAGTTGACGATCCAGGTGTGCCTTGTAACGGGGGCTTTTGAGTGTGTCGATTGAGATGATGGCCCGTTTGTAGTAGGTGAACGGGTTGCGGGTGGCCGGCAGCTTCTGGCGCACCTTTTGGATGCCGGCCGAATCCAGCCGCACGAAGGGCAGCGCAAAGCGGCACCACAGCTCGTGCTGCATCTGTTCGAGCACATGCTTCGGGGTGACGATCAAGATGCGCTCGCCGCGGCCGCGTCGCACCAGCTCGGAGAGGATCATCCCGATCTCGATGGTCTTACCCAGGCCGACGGCGTCGGCGATCAGGATGCGCGGGCGGATGTGGGCGGGATCCAGCGCGGCGGTGATCGCTGCTTTCTGGTACTCGAGGGTATCGACGAGCATGTGGGTGGAAACGGTGATCGCCTGGTCGCCGTACGGAACCGGGGTCTTACGCAGCAGAGCTTCCAACCAGAGCCGAGCGTTGCGGTATCCGGATGATCCGTCGGCGACAACTCTCGCCTCCTTGGGGTCCTGCGGCTCGATCTTGTCGAGGCTTGAGTAGAAGGCGGCGGTGGTATCGGCGACCAGTTCAGACAGGCCGCGGACTCGGACCAGCCAGCCGTCGGCGCCCTGTTCGGCGGAGGTGACCAGCCACTGTTCGTCGCGGATGACCACGATGGATCCGGGGGCGACGTTGAGGGGCTGTTCTTTCGGCGTGGCGGTCGGCGTCTCGGCCGTTGTGGTCACATCTTCTCCAGGGGGCGGTGGTTGCTGGGCCGCCGGTAGCGGCTTGCGTCCGGTGTCGGTCGGCGCGACCTCGCCTGCAGCAATGAACGCTGTCAGGACGATAGCCCGCAAGTTCTTGGCGTTACGCAGTTCCCGTAGATACTCCAGCTGGTCGCGGCGCTTGGTCAGCGTGCCGTCCTCGTGGCGAGTCTGCCGCAGCATGGTGACAATCCAGTCGCGCGATGAGTTGTCGTCTTTGAGCCACGTCTCCCGGAGGGTAGGCCAGGCCTCGCAGACGAAATCGTCCTTCGGCCGGGCGCCGTAGACGTCTTGGAGTGCCTCGGCGGGGTCGTAGGCATACGCGTCGGCGATCAGGGCCTGGCTCAGTGCACTGAGTACCTGCCGCGGCAGATTCGACCAGCGGAACCTGTATCTAGGCATGGCAGCGCCACCCGGCCGACGGCCAGCCTGATCCGCCGATCCAGCCCGTACCCATTTCGCCCCATCACATCCGCGGCCTGCTTCGGCGCCAATGCTAGGCGTGACTTCAGGCAATCGGGCCTTATCGTGCTGAAAGATCGATGTTGTGACCTCAGGTGTCGGCGGCCCTGCTTACACTCTGCAAAATCCATCATGGAGGCGTTAAGGACCCGATTGCGCAGACAACCTTCTAGCAATTGCTGCTGAGCTTGAGAACGGCGGGGCCAACCAAATGACGAGTACCAGATTGCCCGGCGCATCCTTCGATGAATGTCTAGTTGATGCCTTGCAGGCGGGGCAGCGGGAGCTGGCAGTACTGGAATCAGTAACCGCGCGGGCAATCGACGCCTATCGCACTGCCGGCGCCACGCTAGCCAGAGGCGGTGAGCAGGATTACCTGTCCGCCGAGTTTGCCAATATGAGGTCACGCTTCGCCGGCCGCGTCACTGGTCATCTGACCGAGCAGTCCAACGTCCTGTCATCGTTCAACATCGTATTCTTCGGCCGTACCGGCGCAGGCAAAAGCACGCTGCTATCAGCATTCGGCGAGTTGGACGGTTCGGCAGTATCACCCGGCGAGTCCGACTGGACGACGACGGTCGAATCCATCCCGTGGCGCAGCTGCCGCCTATACGACACACCCGGGATCAACGGCTGGGGCGGCCGTAGAAGCCGCGACGAGCTGGAGGCCACCGCCCGCCGGGCGGTTGAGGTCGCCGACGTCGTGCTGCTGTGCTTCGATACCCAGAGTCAGCAGGCGACTGAGTTCACGAAGGTCGCAGATTGGGTGAAGCACTTCGGCAAACCCGTCATTGCCGTTCTTAATGTACGGAACCCGCGCTGGCGTCACCCGGCACGAGTGCCCAGTCAGAACGCACGACACAACATGTCCGAGCCCGTCGCCCAGCATGCCGAGAACATCCGCACGGAGCTGGCCAATATCGACCTTAACGATGTGCCAGTGGTCGCCATTTCTAGCCGGCGCGCGTTGTTCGCCCGGGCGGCAACTCCCTACCGTGGACCGGCCGAACAGAACTTCCACGACGACCGTGACAAATTTGGAATCGACTATCTGGCCCGCTGGTCGAATTTCGCAGCCCTGGAGGAGGTGCTATCGGCCTGCATTGCCGCCGGTGGCGCTCAACTTCGACTGAAGTCCCTGCGAGAAGGTGTGCGGACGCGTCTCCACGACGAAGCATCGTCGCTTGATGACCTACATACGCGCCTCGGTGAGCGTATTGATGAGCTCGATCGCGTGACCCGGCAGTATCTGGAGGTGCTCGGCTACCTCGAAGTTGCTGCTCGCACGCCTTACTTGCATGACGACGTCTGGCACGCGGATCTACTTCACCTGGCAGAGAGTGCCCGACGCGCGCCCTATCGCGCGCCGCAGGACGGGACCTTGGTACGGCAGGTACGTAACCTCCTGAAACGGCATCTCGCCGAGGCCCGTAGCAAGGCGTTACGTCGCTTCAAGGATCTAGAGCATGAGGCGTTCAACAAAGGTAAGACGATCGACGCTGACACCTTCCCGCGCCGGGTGTTCAGGGACGCGGAGGTCACGGACGCACTCCAACGAGTGAGTGCCGAAGCCTCGGAGTTCCTGGAAAGGGAGCTGTCCCTGGCCGCGGTGGAGTTGCGTCGAAGCGAGTCGACCCAATTCGAGAAGGTCAGCTTTGATGGCGGCGCCGGCGATACGGCGAACCGCTTCGCAAATATTCTGCGCGGTGGCGGAGCGGTAGGAGGAGTCGCTGCCGTCGCAGTACCTGTTCTGATGTCGAACCCGCTAGGGTGGGCTGCAGCCGCCGTAGCGGTCGGGATCGGCGCGGCCGCGACCGCCTTGCAGTGGGTCGGGGAGAAAGTAAACCGCTCCGCTACACACAACAAAGCCCGGGCACGCGCAAAGGCGGCTCACCTAGGGCGTAAGGCCGTCCACGACACGCTCAACGCCATCGAGACCCAATTCGCGGCCGAGGCTTCCGAAGCAGCATGGACGGCTGCCGCTGCTCTAGTTCGCCCAATCCTCATCGAACTTGTGACCCTAGCGGCGCTGCGCGTCGACGTTGAGGCTCTCCGCAACGGTCTGCGCACCGAAGCAACTGCGATTGCCCAGACCACACCGTTCCACCTGCTGGATGTGACAGACCAGCTGCTACAGAGCAGTGCCCAAGACGATGTCAGTGAGCGCCGCTCCCGCGAGATTCTGCTCGGTGAGGACTGGTGCGACCACGGCGATAACTACCAACTCCGCTCCAGCGCTGCAGATTTGCAACTCATCTGCCAACCGCACCATGACCGCGACCTAGCCGCCCTACGCCGAATATTTCAGGAAATGTTTTCCCGTCCAAATGCTGCGGCTGTATATTCCTGGCAACAACGCGTTGCGCGGGCGGCTGAATCCGATGAGGCGTTTAGACCGATCGCCACGGCGGCTCTTGCTCTCCCCCGCCCCGCGGTTGTTGTGGCCGGGGACTACAGCACCGGCAAATCGTCATTCATCAAGCGCTTGATCGCTGAATTCGACGGCAACACACCCGACTCACTACACGTCCGGGCTGGCCCCAGCACCGACCAAGTACGTCGCTATCCTCTGGAGTGTTTCGACATTGTCGACACTCCGGGATTCCAGAGCCGTCGAACCGGCGACGATGAATTGGCGTTGACCAGCGTCCGTGACGCGGCACTAGTGATCGTCGTACTGCACGTGAACCTGCTCATCGGCGACACGGCAGCGCTAGAGGCAATCATCAACGGCACGTCAACCACCGTGGGCAAGTGGCCCCGCATATTGTTCATCATCAACCGTTGCGATGGGCTAGGCGTCGACCCAGTCGACTCGCCCGAAGAGTACTTTAACCGTCGACACCGCAAGCAGGCCGAACTCGCCGCCGCACTGCACTCCCGTGGCATTGCGGCACCACCGGCGTATATTCACGGTGTCGCTGCAGACCCATTCGTCGGAGTCGGTTCGCAGCCTTCGGTTACGGCAGCCGATTACGTCGCACACCGAGCTTGGGATGGAATCGCTGCGCTAGTCGGCGTACTACGCGGCTGGGCGAGGAACGATCTGGAACCCGCCACGGTCCTCGCGGCGTTCGACGTCGCGGAAACGCAATTACTTACGCTGCGTGAGTACACCTACCGCAGTGTCGTTACCTACCGCGAGGAGACCAGCAAACATGACTCGCTGCTTGCAGCAATGGGCATCTGCCTAAAAGACGCAATGTCCCTGCACCAGTCGCTGGAGCATGAACTGGCCGATGTGCTTGCGCTGCCGCTAGCGCAGGCTATAGCCCGTATTCGAGCAGTTGGCGTGGGCGACGGCCAGGGCCTGGCCGACGCGATTTATTCCTGGCGCAGCTCCGAATCCCAGGCCGAAATCGAACGATTCATGCAAACTGCTACCGACAAGGTCAATGACTGGTCGGCTACCCACCTCTCGGCAATCAGCCGAGAGGAAGCCGCAGCCGGATTCAACGCCAACCTCAACCTGTCGGCTGAGGTATCAGCTGGAGGCTCCGCTGATACAGTCAAGGAAGTAGCCGGAGCGGCGGGTTGGGTAGCAAATCTCGGAGCTCAACTAGGTAGGGCGCTCGGCAACCGCCAGGCCGCGCTACACATTGGACACCGTTTCGGGCACAAATTTAGGCCGTGGGGCGCTATCAAGGCCGGTAAAGCGGTCGGACGAGTTGGTGTTGTGTTTGGGGTCGCCGCTGTCGCTATCGATGCAACACTTTGGGTAAAACAAGTTCAAACGAAACGGGATTGGGAATCCATACGGGACAGTGCCGTTGAACAGGTTGAAACGGAATGCCGCGAGGCGATTAAGCAGCTGATAGTCGAACCAGAGGGACCGTGGGCATACCTGGACGAACGAACCGCACAAGTCCGAACCCTGCGTGACCAATACCGAGATCAACAGATTGCTGCGCAGCAAGAAGCTGACCGATTGCAGCAACGTCTGGTTGTGACCGACGAACTGGTGCTTGCAGCACAGGCATTACGGAAAGCGGAGCGTGATGAGTGAACGCATCGATGTCGAAGCAGCAAAAATGTGGCTGGACGCCGTTCCGGGTGGCGAGATCGGCGCGACGTTCGAGCAACGATGGCAGCGGCTCGCGGCGATCGACGAGCCTGTCGTCACACTCTACGGGTCCTATGACACCGGCAAGAGTTCACTCCTGCGCCGACTGCTTATTGAGTCCGGGCAAGCAGTACCGTCGTGGCTAACGGTCAGTGCGCGACATGAGACCTTTGAGGCCAACGAAATTCGCGCTGCTGGATGCGTCCTGCGCGATACCCCGGGGTTCGTTCCCGAGGGATCTGATGCACGCTCGGAGCAGAATTCGGCGATCGCCTCAGAAGCAATTGCCGCGACCGACGTCGCTATCATAACTGTGCCCCCACAGTTGGCCACCGCTGAGTTCCCGGTCTTACGTGAGCTAATAAAGCAGGATTGGATACCTGGCTCGCTCTGGGTGGTGATTTCGCGATTCGATGAAGCTGGGGTGGAGCCGGACGAGGACCTTGATGGTTACCGGGCACTGGGCGAACGAAAGGCCCTGGAACTTCGAACCGCACTCGACCTTGACGAAACGGTACCGGTCCACGTGGTGTGCCAAGACTTTGCACAGATGGCCGGCGCCGAGCGGAACCCGAATCCAGCCGTCTGGGACGACTCCCGGGAATGGGACGGGATCGTGGGACTACTCGCGGCCGTCCGTGATCTTGGCGCTTCACCCTTCGGCCATTTGCGGGATGCCGCGGCGCAACGGTTTTGGCGTCGAGCCGTACAACAAACCCTGTCGCAGCTGAACGAAGAACTCGCCACGCACCTCGACAACATCGTCGTCAGCGATGAAGGCGAGCAACGGCGTACGTCCTGGCTGGCACAGCTGGATACCCTGAGCCGCGCGGCCGAAGCTGGTTTGCGGGGCAGGTTATCTGCGGCCATCGGCGATGCGGTCGATCGCTTAGATTCCGAGCAGCGGTTTCCGGAGGCGCTGAAAGCATCCATCGGAGCGTGGTACGACGCGTGTGAACGTGACATCGACAAGCTGCTGCACAACGTTAGCGAGAGTATCGCTTCCGCCCGAGCACGCCCCGACTGGCAGCAGTTCGAGACTCTGGCCGCCACGTTGCGTCGTGAGCCAATCGCCCCCGACGACTCACAGCCTGATGCGATCATCTATGCCAATGCAGTCCGCGAAGTTGGCGACGCGGTTCTGAACGCCCTGCGTTATTTCGAGCAGGATCGCGGGTTGAAGCAACCAGCTCCGACAGCCGCTGCGACCGGAGGGACGCAAGGAGCGAACCGGATTGCCGCGGCGACCGCGGGCGTAAAGCTTGTTGCAGACCTGGCCGGTATCGCAGCTCAATATGTCAACCGGCAACGCACGGCCGAGGCAGCCGCAGTGCAGCGCAAGAATCTGCAGTCGGCCCTTGACGACGCCGGTGATCAAGCCAAGGGACTGGCGCTCGACGCGCTCACTCGCCTGACCGACGACGCTAGACAACGGATCATGGACGCCACCGCCGGCCCGGCCGAACTACGTGACAGCTTGCATCGCCTGGTCGATCAACTACGCGACCTAATCACCTCAGGTGAGGCCCTTCTCGTCAGCTGAACTATCTCTTTTCTTGGCTGGCCTGCGTTGGTTTCCCAGCTTCCAGGTCCGCGCGTGCCGAGGCCGCCGAAATGGCCGTCAAGGGCCGTGCTGGGCTCATAGCTCGGAAGGCGTAGCTGCCAGTACTGCGCTCGCGTAATGTTTCGCCAATGCAGGCTGAGACAAAGACTCTGACGCACCTATTTCAGTTAGATGTGCGATATGTCATTCCCCTGTATCAACGGCCTTACGTCTGGAACAAGGATCAGCAGTGGGAACCTTTGTGGGATGACATCAAGACCGTCGCCGAACACGTTCTGGGCGAGGGGTTGAGCGGAAAATCACCGTCGCACTTTCTCGGGGCGATCGTCATCGAGCAGCAGGAAAACTTTCCTGGCTCGCCGCAGCGTTTTCTCGTTATTGATGGGCAGCAGCGCCTGACGACCCTTCAGATTTTGCTGGCGGCGGCCGCCCGTACCGCCGATGCGGCAGGCTGCCCCGACGAAGCTGAACTGTTGCGGCGACTTACCCTGAACAATCACTTACTGGCCAAGGGTGAAGAGCTGTTCAAGGTTTGGCCGACCAACGCGAATAGAGCGTCGTTCGAAACCGTCATGAACCCCGACGGGTCACCAGAGGAGGCACCTGATGACCCGGGGAACGAAATCCAAGAGGCCTATGCGTTCTTCTGCCTCCAGATTCAGTCGTGGGTTACTGACACCGGAGATGATGGGCCTGAATTCGCCGCTAAGGCATTCAAAGCACTTCGGGTCAGCCTTAGCGACCTTTTGAAGCTCGTCGCCATCCGGCTGGAGGACGGCGACAACCCGCAGGTCATCTTCGAGACGCTCAACGGGCGCGGCACACCCTTGATCGCGTTAGATCTACTCAAGAACGCGGTATTCCTGAAGGCAGCTGGCGAAGCAGTCGACAGCGACCATCTCTACAGCGAGCACTGGCTCCCCGAGCTTGATCGCGAGTATTGGCGCAAGGACCGCCGCGCGGGGCGTTTGTTCACGAAGAACGGCGATCTGTTCCTGCAGTACTGGTTGGTCGCCGAGCTAGCTGAGCTCATACCCGCTACGGAATTGTTCGAAAAGTTTCGTACGCGAGTTCTCCAACCCCAGACGTGCCCACCGATGGCTGAACTCATTCCCGCCCTTACCCGCGATGCGGCCGCCCTACGGCGTTTCCAAGAGGCCGCCGCAGGAAGTCCCGATAGGCGCTTCTCTGACCTCCTCGAACTGCTTGACACGACGACGTTCATGCCAGTCGTTCTGCTGTTCCTTCGCTCAGATGAAATCTCCGCGGAGCGGCGCGCGAACGCCTTCCGGGTCCTTGAAAGTTTCCTTGTCCGAAGAATGCTGTGCGGCTGGACCACCAAGAACTACAACCGATTGGCGGCAGCCTTAGTCGCTGAAATCAAGAAGGACCTGACGCACGCTGACGATGTCCTTACTAACCGGCTTGCCGCGGAGACCGCTCCTGCAAACCGGTGGCCACGCGACAACGAGCTCCGCCAGGCTGTTCTCAACAAGGACCTATATGGACAACGCCGGCAGGACAGGCTCGTGATGGTGCTCTGGCGGATCGAGGAATACCTGCAGGCTACCGACAACAAAGGCGAACAAGGGCTCCCAGCGCCGAGCAAACTCACGCTCGAACACATCATCCCGCAAGCCTGGGATGCGCACTGGCCACTCAATGAAGGCCACGACGACCCGATCGCATGGCGCACCATGCACCTGCACAGGCTCGGCAACCTTACCCTCACCACGGGCGCGCTCAACTCAAGCCTCTCGAACCTGCCTTGGCATGACCCCCACGGATCAAAAGACAAACGCCGCAGTCTCGTTCAGCACAGTCTGCTAAAACTGAACACGACCGTGGTACGCGACTACTCGGAAGTCTTCGACGAACACGCCGTCGACCACCGCGGCGCGCAACTCGTCGAGGCCATTCTTCAGCTTTGGCCCGGGCCTACCGATTCAACCACCGGATCCGAAAGCTAGAAAGGCGCAGGGAATACCGATACTGCCGAGGACCGGGCGAAGGTAGACGATTCGTAGCCGCGTGAGAATCGACGATCTGCGGTCGCTCGCATGCTGTCTGGATCAACCGACCCCCGGAGCCAACCGCCGCAACGCCTCACGAAAATCACCATTCGGCCTGGCCCCCGGCAGCGCCGCACACACATCGGCCAACGCCTGTCGA
Source organism: Mycobacterium sp. P7213 (assembly GCF_900604305.1). Classification (NCBI taxonomy): domain Bacteria; kingdom Bacillati; phylum Actinomycetota; class Actinomycetes; order Mycobacteriales; family Mycobacteriaceae; genus Mycobacterium; species Mycobacterium sp. P7213. The sequence goes on along the minus strand of NZ_UWOA01000003.1, from coordinate 1,466 downwards.
TGTCGATGCCCTGCCGTCGAGCACCGTAGAGCGCCGCGACAGGCGGAGTGCGGCTGGCAGCCTGCACGCACAGGAACACGGTGCGCGCCTCGGCTCGCAACTGCTCGACCGCCCGCACCGTGTCGTGCAGGACGAAGTCCAAGTTCGGGTTCTTCCCCACCGCGTCGATCAGCCGCACATCAAGGCGCTGCACCCCGTCCGGCAGATCGTCGTCGGCCATCCGGCATAACGAGACCACCGAGTCCACGTCAGCGGGAAGCCTTCGCAACCCAGCGAATCCGCCGATCCACACCTTGTCGTCATGCGGATGCGCCACCATCGGGCGGGCCTCCGGGTAACCACGGTAGGTGTAGTCGAACTCGTCGGGCGCGCCCTTGTTGATGGTCGCATCTACCAGCTGAATCAAACCGCGGGTCCGCAGAACCGGCCAGCCACCGAGTTGCAGCCGCCACTGCGATGGCACCGCCGAGCACCGTAGACGGCGCCGAGCAGTCCACCGGCAATCGCGGCGACGGTGTCGGTGTCCCCGCCACCTCGCACCGCGGCCTCCAATGCCAGTCGCAGGTGATCGGCGCGAAAGACTCCCGCAGCCGGGGCATCGTTGGGCGCTGCGGTCGTGGAGATCGCCGCCTACGCTCCCTGCAGCGCGGCCACCACCCAGCCGTTGTTGTGCGAAAAGCGCTCGGGGCAGCGCTTTCAGCCTCCGCCAGTCGCCGGTCCCACAGCTCCCGACGGTCGGCGTCGAGGTGCCCCAACCCAATCCACGCATCGAGCTGCCCGGTCAGCACGGCGCGGCGGATTGCGGTGCACCACGGCACGCAGGCATCCCCGGCATCGAGGTCGTAGTGGGTCAGTTGGCTGACCTTGCGCGAGGCAGCGACCAACCCGACCTCGTCATCGACGTAGGCCAGTTCCACCGGCGCGGTGCGCATCAGCGATCCGTTGCCGGCGGTCCGGCCACTGCGCTGGTGCAGCGCGGCGGACTCCTGCAAGGCGCTGTGTGCGCCGATGCCACGCCGGCCCGCCGCCGCGAGCACCGCGCGGGTCTGCACGCCGACGTCCTTCGCGGTCTTCAACCACTCATGCCAGCGCGTGACCACCGCGTCCAGCGCAACCTCGGATTCCAGGTCGGCACCCGTGGCAGCTACCTCGGCGATCGCGATGGCCATCGAGGTGTCGTCGGTCCATTCACCCGGCTGAAACGGCCCCAGGCCGCCGCCGATCATGCCGACCGGCTCGTCAGGCTTGCGCGGTGGGTCGAATTCATATCCGGCGCCCAGCGCGTCACCGGCAGCGGTGGCCAGCAGCGTCCCGCAGGCACGGTCGTGCTGTGCCGTTGCCAACCGCATGGCATCCGCCTYTCTGCTGGAAAACTGCCGGCAGGCTATCGACCGGCTCCAACAGAATTTGCTTCTAACGAGGGAGTTGCGGCTGCGCACGTCAACGTGAGGCCCCCCGTTTCACCC
>NZ_UWOA01000052.1:0-53056 GCF_900604305.1 Mycobacterium sp. P7213 | reverse complement strand
CCACCCCACCCACCCAGATCAACGGCAAATGGGGCAACGTCGGCGACGGCCTCGCCGCGGCCGGTGAACGAGCGAACGTACCCGCCAATCCAGCGAAGTTGCCCGGGTTCGTTCCGGGCGGCTCCCCCAGTCCCGCTATTCCCGGCGGCGTCCCGATGACCACTGCGTTGGAAAACGTCGAGAGGTTCGGCAAACGTCTGGGTTTGGCCGGAAACGTCGTCACCGGCGTGAATGGGATCGTGGAGGGCTTCGACGACGTGAGCAACGGTGCCGCCGTGAGCACCACTCTGGTCGACGTCGGTGCCAAAACCGCGGGTGATATCGGCGGTGGCTTGGTCGGCGCCACCACTGGGGCCGAAGCGGGGGCCTGGATCGGGACCATGATCGCCCCGGGTGCCGGAACCGTGATCGGCGCCGGCGTCGGAGCGGTGGTCGGCGGCGTGATCGGCAGCGACATCGGAAAGAAGATGGGCGAAGAGATTGCGGATGTGTCCCACAGTGTTTGGCGGAGCCTCTTCGGCTGAGCTGGCCCATAGGTAAGGGAGATCGATCACCATCAGTAACGCAGAGCGCATCATCTTTGCTGCCGGAGCGGTGATGTTTCTTGTCGCAGTCCCCGTGGACCCCCGTAAGGACGCGAAGTCGAAGTGGCTGTTTTGGCTCATCGGCCCTCTGGTGTGTACAACGTTATTCGCTGTCGCGTTCTACAGCGCCGTGAAGAACCCGGAGACGTCAGACCTGATCAGCGCGGCCATCGGAGCAGCGTTCTTCTCCTACCTCGGCTTCGGCGCCGCCTATGTCCGCAAACGCTGGCCGATCGGGCGATGGCCTGGTTCTCGTTCGTGACGCACCGAAAGGACTTGACGTGGAACCCGATAGTCAGCCAGCCAGCGAGGGACCCATCCAGCTGGATCCCCGCACGCCCGACGAACCGACGATCACCCTCCCCCAGCCGCCGGGTTGGGGGTTCATGCCGGGCAAAGACGAGACGTCGATCCGCGGCATTCTGTTCAACCAGGAGCTGCGGCAGCACGGCTTCACGCCCAACGCGGTGGTGACGTGCGAAGAGCTCACCGGCCAGGTGGGACTCCCATCGCAGGCCCTGGCCAAGGAGCGCGCCGCGGTCATCGACCTCGTCGGTGACCTCGACACCGACATCGCAGGCACGGTGTCGGGCTTTCCCAGCAGAACGATCACCTACAACCTGCAGGGCCGGCCCGCCACCGGCCTGCTCATCGCCGTGCAGAACACCAAGGCCAGGATCTGGGCGATCACGGTCACCCTGCAGACCACCGACGCCGACAACCCCCACTACGTCGCAGCCAAACAGGCACTACTGGATTCGGTGGAAGTCCGCCTGCCCACCCCGTGAGGACCCTGCGACAATGCATCCATGGTCGAGCAGAGCCTCTGGATGCAGAAAGTCGCCGCCGATCCCGGGCATTCGCAGTGGTATATCGAACGCTTCCGCGAGATGGCCCGCGCCGGTAAGGATCTGGCCGGCGAAGCACGCTTCATCGACGCGATGGCATCGCGGGGCGCGCGCATCCTCGACGCCGGCTGCGGCCCGGGCCGGGTCGCCGGCGTCCTGGCCAAGTGCGGTCACGACGTGGTCGGTGTCGACGTCGACCCGGAGCTCATCGAGGCCGCCGAGCAGGACCATCCCGGGCCGCGCTATCTCGTGGGTGACCTCGCCGAGCTCGACCTGCCCGCCCGCGGCATCCCCGAACCGTTCGACCTCATCGTGTCGGCGGGCAACGTCATGGCGTTTGTGGCCCCGAGCACGCGCCCGGAGATCCTGCGCCGATTGCGCGCCCACTGCGCCGACGACGGCCGGACCGTGATCGGCTTCGGCGCCAACCGGGACTACGACTTCGATCAGTTCCTGCGCGACGCGTCGGCCGCCGGTTTCGCGACCGATCTCCTGCTGGGCACTTGGGAACTGCGGCCCTTCACCGCGGACTCCGATTTCCTGGTAGCGGTGCTGCGCCCCGCTCACAGCGGCAGCTGATCCTCCTCGGTCAGCTCGCCGAGTTGGTCAACGCTCAGCACCTCGGTCATGTCCTGCTCCTGATAGGCCAGACGGCCCACCCGATGCGCAACCACCGGGGCGGTGACCAGGGTGAACAGGATGCTCACGGTCACCATGCCGGCGTCGTGGCTGCCCCGTAGCCGGATCAGCGCACCGCCGAGTACCAGCAATAGGCCCAACACCTGCGGTTTGGTGGCCGAGTGCATCCGGGCCAAGGTGTCGGGGAACCGCACCACTCCGATGGCCGCCGTCAGCGCCAGCACCGAACCGGCGAGCACCAGCACCCCGGCGAGCACGTCGAGCAGGATCATGAGTGCCTCCCCACGTTGGGTGCGTCGTCGGGCACCCGGAAGCGTGCCACGCTCACCGACCCGATGAAGCCGACCAGCGCCAGTGCCGCGAGGCTATAGGTGACGGTGGTGTCCCGGCTGACCGCAGCCCAGATACCGATACCACACATCGTCATCGCGGCCAGCGTGTCCAGCGCCACCAGCCGATCCAAGGTGCTGGGTCCGGCCAGCAGTCGATACATGGTGATGACGGCGGCGAAGCCCAACAGCACACCTGCAGTTCCCCAGACCACGGTCATGCGTCTACTCCCGCCGGCCGCCACTTGTCGTCACGCTCGAACGCGGCGATCAACAGTCGCTCCACTTGGGCGACCTGCTGGAAAAACCGTTCCACCGCGGACGCCGAGCCGACATCGATCACATGGCAATACAGAATCCGCCGAACCTGATCGATCTCCAGCACCATCGATCCGGGAATCAATGTGGTGATGTTGGCGGCCAGCACCAAAACCAGGTCGGATTTGATGGTCAGCGGCACCCGTAGCACCCCGGTGCGCGGCGGCGGTCCGGGTCGGACCGCCAGCCACATCAACTGAAGGCTGGACTCCATCAGATACCAGGTGAACAACCCCAACAGTTTCAGCAGCGGCACCAGATGAACGCGGCCCTGCACCGGCACGGGCGGCATCGGTAGCAAGACCACGATCACGAGCGCGACCACGATTCCCGTGGTGATGTTGGGGATCGTGAAGCGGCCCCACAACAGCACCCACACGATCGTCAACGCGGACACCGTGAAAATCCGCAGCGCGAGGGCCCTCATGGTGCACCCACCGACAACACGGTCGAGATGTATTCGCTTCGGTCCAGAATCTCGGCCGCCGCCCGCTCGGTGTAGGCGAAAATCGGGCCGGCCAACACGCTCAGCGACAGGCCCAGCGCGATCAGTGCGAGGGTCGGGACCACCATCCACGTCGGCATCTTTCCGACGTCATCACGGTCGTCGTAGGCAACGTCGCCGACGTCGTCAAGCAGCACCGGCGGAGCGGCTAGCACCAACTCGCCCTCGGGAGCGTCGACGCGGCGGCGCCAGAACGCCATGGTCCACACCCGCGCCAGGACGTACAACGTCAGCAGGCTCGTCACCACTGCCCCACCGACCAGGCACCAGGCCAGCACCGACCCGTCGCCCACCCCGGCCTGCAGCACGGCGGTCTTGCCGATGAACCCCGAAAACGGCGGAATACCACCGAGATTGAACGCCGGAATCAGGAACACGAAGGCCAACAACGGATTGGCGATCAGACCGCCCAGCCGGTAAAGCGACGATGCGCCGCCCTGGCGTTCGATCAGTCCGGCCGCCAGGAACAGCGTGGTCATCACGATGATGTGGTGCATCACGTAGAAGATCGCGCCGGACATCCCCAGCTGGCTCGACAACGCGACCCCGAACATCATGAAGCCGATGTGACTGACCAGCGTAAACGACAGCACTCGCTTGATGTCGCTTTGCGCGATGGCGCCAAATATTCCGATCAACATGGTCAGCAACGCCGCGACCAGCAGCACCGAGTCCAGACCGCCGTCGGGGAACAGCAGTGAGTGCGCCCGGATGATCGCGTACACACCGACTTTGGTCAGAATCCCGGCGAACACCGCGGTGATCGGGGCGGGCGCGGTGGGATAGGCGTCGGGTAGCCAGGCCGACAGCGGGAACACCGCGGCCTTGATGCCGAACGCCACCAGCAACACGGCGAACACCGCGCTTCGGGTACCGCCCGGCATGGCGCCGGTCCGCGTCGCCAACTCGGCGAGGTTCAGTGTTCCGGTGGAGGCATAGACCAGGGCGATGCCGAGCAGAAAGACCATCGACGAGGCCATCGAGACCATCACGTAGCCGATACCGGCGCGGATACGTTCAGCACTGGCGCCGATGGTCAGCAAGACGAAGCTCGCCGACAGCAGCATCTCGAACCCGACGAACAGGTTGAACAGGTCACCGGCCAGAAACGCCAGGGAGACGCCGGTGGCCAGGGTCAGATAGGTGGGCAGGAAGATCGAGACCGGCTGGCGGTCGTCACCGTCGCGCACGCCCTGCCCGATGGCGTAGACGATGACCGCCAGCAGCACGACCGCCGACACCACCAGCATCAGCGCCGACAGTCGGTCGACGACCAGGCTGATGCCGAGCGGCCCCAGCTTCTGCTCGGTCGGTCCCCATCCCCCGACATGCAGCACCAGCGTGCCGTTGCGGTCGGTCAGATACAGCAGCGCCGCGCTGACCGCGGTTACCGCGCACAGCACACCGATGGTGATCGGCCGCTGCAGCCGGGGGCGGCGGCCGACGATCAGCGTCAGCGCCGCGCCCAGCGTGGGCAGCAGCACCGGCAGCGGCATCAAGACGGCGGCAAGACTCACCGCGAGACCTCGCTTTCAGGAACGGCGTCGAGCTCACCGGCCGCCACCGGCACGCCCTGGTCGGGTTCGGCGGCGATGACCTCTTCGTCGGACAGCTGCGAGACGCGGGTCGCTTCCTGGTCGTCGCCGATGTCATCGGTGGTCGTCAGGTGGTAGGAGCGGTAGGTCAGGGCCAGCACGAACGCGCCGACGCCCATGGTGATGACGATGGAGGTCAACACCATGGCCTGAGCCAGTGGGTCGGCGTCGGTTTCCTTACCGGAGCTGGCCCAAAGAATCGGCGGATTTCCGTCGGGTCCGCCGACATCGATGATCAGCAGATTGATGGCATTCCCGATCATCATCAGGCCCAACAACATTCGGGTCAGGCTGCGCTCGAGCAGCATGTAGACCCCGCAGGAGGTGAGCCCGGCGGCCATCAGCAACGGAACCAGATGCGCGGTCATGACACTCCTGCCATCGGTCGGCTGACGGACTGCGATTCAAGCTCCTGGTCCAATCGCACGCCCAGGCTGCGCAGCACATCGAGGACCATGCCGACGACCACCAGGTACACGCCCAGATCGAAGAACAACGACGTCACCACATCGACGTGCCCGAACACCGGGAGGGTGAAGCTCAGCACCGCCGAGGACAACACCGGCGCGCCCAGGAACAACGATGCCAGCGCCGTCCCTCCGACCAGGGCCAGTCCGACGCCCAGGATCTTGCTGGAGTCCAGGGGCAGTGTCTCGCCGAGCTCGTAGCGTCCGCCGGCCAGGTAGCGCAATGCCAGCCCCAGCCCGGCGGCAAGCCCGCCGGCGAAGCCACCGCCCGGATAGTTGTGCCCGGCGAACAGGAAGTAGACCGAGACCACCATGATCAGCGGGAAGATGATCCGGGTCGCGACCTCCAGCACCAGCGACCGCTCATTGGGGTCGTGGTAGGCGCTGCCGCGCAGCCAGGTGGTCGACCCGATCGCCGGACTGTAGGGCGTGGTGATGCCCACGGTCTTGCGCGGGCTGCCCGCGTCGGCGATCCGCGGAGCCCGGCCGAAGCGGCGGTTGCGGAACACCATCGAGGCCACACCCGTCGCGGCAACCAGCAACACCGAGATCTCACCGAGGGTGTCCCAGGCCCGGATATCGACCAGCAACACGTTGACGGTATTGGCGCCGTGGCCGCGAACGTAGGCCGCCTCGGGCAACGCCTCGGCCACGCCGTCGCTGCTGCGCGCCGCCATCGCGAAGGCCGCCAGTACCGCGACGGTGATCCCCACCGCGCCGGCAAGCACTATGCGCGGCAGCCGGTTCAGCATCATGGTGGGGCGCTCCGCCTCCGCCGGCAACGTGCGCAGCACCAACACGAAGATCACCAGGGTCACGGTCTCGACCAACAGCTGGGTCAGCGCCAGGTCGGGTGCACCGTGGAAGGCGAATGCCGCCGCGCACCCATAACCGGTCACCCCGACCATCAACACCGCGGACAGCCGGTTGCGAGCCATGGTCGCGCCGATCCCGCCAGCAACCACCAGGACCGCGACCGTCAGCTGCAGCGGGGTGTCCCACAGATGCAGCTCGACGTGATTGCGCGCGCCCAACGCCAGCGCCGTCAGCGGCAGCACCACCAGCGTCGCGAAGATCACCCCCTGGTTGAGCGGCAGGGAGCCACGCTGGGTGATGCCGGTCAGCCGTACCGCTGCCACATCAAGCAACCGCAGCACGTCGTCATAGATGCGGTCTGCCCTGCCCATCGGCAGTCGACGCAGCCGGGACAGACCCAGCGGGCCGCGGGCCGCGAACACACTGGCGCCGACCACCAGGACCAGCGCCGACAGCAGCACCGGCAGCCCCACGCCGTGCCACAGCGCCAGGTGGTAGCCGGTTCCGCCGGGCATGGTGTCGGCGTAGCTGCGCAACACGGTGTCGAGGGTGAGTGCACACAACCCCAGGATCAGGCTGGCGGCGGCCAGCACCGCCGGCGGCGCCAGGAACGCCACTTCAGGTCGGTGCAGGTTCGCCACATTCGCACTCGGCGCGGACTTGCCCTTGCGGGCGAAGCCGCCCCACACGAACCGCACGCTGTAGATCACGGTGAACATCGAGGCGACCACACCGGCGGCCAGCACGTACGGGCCGGCGGAACCCAGGACCGGCGACTGGGCCTCAGCCCCGAAGATGGTCTCCTTGGCTATGAAGCCCACGAACGGCGGCACCCCGGCCATGCTGGCGGCGGCCGCGGCGGCGATCACGAACAGCCCCGGGCAACGGCGTCCGAGCCCGGCCAGTTCGCGCAGATCGCGGGTGCCGGTGGCATGGTCGATGATCCCGACCACCATGAACAGCGTGGCCTTGGCCGCGGCGTGCGCGCACATGGCGGTCAACCCGGCCAGCATGAGATCACCGGTACCGGCTCCGACCAACACGATCATCAGACCCAGCTGGCTGACGGTGCTGTAGGCCAGCAGCAGCTTCAGGTCGTACTCGCGCACGGCCCGCCATCCCGCCAGCAGCGCGGTGGCCAGACCGAGAATCATCAGCGTCGGCCGCCACCCGGGCGAATCGGCGAACCCCGGAGCCAGCCTCGCCACCAGATAGATGCCGGCTTTGACCATCGCCGCGGCGTGCAGGTAAGCGCTGACCGGTGTCGGTGCCGCCATGGCCCCGGGCAGCCAGAAGTGCAGCGGCAAGATGGCCGACTTGCTCAGGGCGCCGACCAGGATCAGCAGCACCCCGACGGTCACCACGGTCCCCGACGGCGGACGGGCCACCAGCTCTGACAGCAGGTACGTGCCGGCGGCGTTGCCCACCATGATGATGCCGACCAGCATGGCCAGCCCACCGGCAGTGGTCACCAGCAACGCCTGGATGGCGGCACGGCGATTGACCGCACGTTCGGCGTAGTGACCGATCAGCAGGAACGACAACACGGTCGTCATTTCCCAGAAGACGTAGAGCACCAGCGCGTTGTCGGCGACCATCAGCCCGAACATCGCTCCGGCGAAACCGACCATCTTGGCGGCGAAGCTGGGCAGCCGAGGATCGGCTTCGTGCGCCCCGACCGGCCGGAAGTATCCGGCGCAGTAAAACAGCACCAAGGCGCCGATCCCCAGCGCCAGCACGCACATGATCGCGCTCAGCGAATCGAACCGCAGCGCGATGTCCATTGACAGCCCGGGCACCCAGGGCACGGTGACGCGGTGATCGGCGGCCGGACCGGCGGGCCAGTACGCCACCACCCAACCCAGCGATACCAGCGGGATCGATCCCAGCGGATAGAAAGCCACCCTGCCCCACCTGCGCACCAACGCTGGTGCCGCAGCTGTGCCAACAACATGGGCAAGCAGTATCGCCAGCATCACGCTCCACGGGCCGTTTCGTTTAAGTCGATGCAATCAGTCGTAGCACGAATCGTCAGAAGACACGCGGGCGCGACAAAGCACGCCCACTCCCATCTCCCACCACCACTGATTCCAGTCTGTGTGGTGCAGCGGCCGCGCGCCATGGAATGCAACCCCCATTCGGCGGGGGGTGAAACACCCATGACCAACGGCGGCCTACGGCTCGATCAGCCCGGTCCTGATTGCATACCGGGTGAGCGCCAGGCGGTCGCGAAGGCCCAATTTCTGCAGGGTGTTGGTCCGGTGGCGGTCGACTGTCTTGGCGCTGATGCCGAGCGTCTTGGCGATCTCCCGCGCCGAGAAGCCCTCGGCGATCAGCTTGAGGACTTCTTCCTCGCGGGGCGTGAGGATGGTCTCGGGCAACGTATTGCCGTGCCGCGCCCGGTGCAGGTAGTCGCGAATCAGGGCGGTCACCGCCCCGGCGTACAGAAACGGCTCGCCGCGAATCGTCGCCCGGCAGGCCTCAAGCAGATCGCGGTCGGCGACCGACTTCAAGACGTAGCCCGACGCGCCCGCCTTGAGAGCTTCGAAGAAGTACTGCTCGTTGTCGTGCATCGACAGCATCAGCACCCGCACGTGGGGATGGTTGCGGTTGATCTCCCGGGCGGCCTGCAAGCCGGTCATCCGCGGCATCGCGATATCCAGAATGGCCAGGTCGACCGGGGTTTCCTGCAACACTGCGAGCGCCTCGGCGCCATCGGCGGCCTCGGCGACGACGGACAGGTCGGGCTCGGCGTCCAGAATCATCCGCAGGCCACTGCGCATCAGGGCATGATCGTCGGCCAACAGGATGCGGGCCGGCTGCGTCGGCATCATGACCGGCCCACCCCCGATCGGGCCGGCACCACCAGCCGGATCTCAGTCCCCTGCTCGGCCGACGAGGTGATGGTCAAAGTGCCGTGCACCAGCAGTGCGCGCTCACGCATTCCGGTGATGCCCGCACCTTCGACGCTCATCGCACCCGTGCCGTCATCGGAGATCCGCAAGGTCAACTCCCCCGTTGCATCGACATGCAGGTCCAGCCACACCTTCTGCGCACCCGAATGCCGGGCAATGTTGGTCAGGCTCTCCTGCACTATGCGATAGCACACCAACTCCACGTTGGGATCCAGTCGTTCCGCTTGCGGGCCAATGTCTTTGACCACGTCAATGCCGCTCGCCTGGGTGAACTGATTGCATAGCGCCTGCAGGGCGCTGGACAGGCCGAGGTCTTCCAACGCGTCCGGTCGTAGCCGTCGCGCGATGCCGCGCACTTCGTCGAGGCTGGCCCGCACGATCTCCTGCGCATCCGCGAGATCCCCGCGTAGTCCTTCCGGCGCGGCGTCGACGGCTCGTTTGAGGGTGAGCAGGGCGACCGTCAGGGTTTGACCGATCTCATCGTGCAACTCCCTGGCGATCCGCTGCCGCTCGTTCTCCTGCGCAACGAGCACTAAGGCACTCGAGGATGCGCGTTCGGTTTCCAGCCTGTCGAGCATGGCGTTGAACGACGCCATCAGGTGGTGCAGATCTCCGTCGCCCGGATCGTCCACCCGGTCGGTGCGCCGGAGCAGGTCAACCCGCCGCATGGACGCGGCGAGCCGGTCCAGCGGGGCCAGGCTGGACCGCAGCAGCAGCGCATTGGCCCCCACCACGACTGCCAGCCCGACCATCAGCACCGGGATCTCGGTTAACCGGACGGGGCCCGAAACAGTGGCCGGCGACATGGCCAGCACCAGGGTGCCGAAGGTGAAGACCAGACCGTTGATCAAGACGACGCGCCGAAACAGCCCCCGCGCGGGCGCGCTCGCCCGCCGCCGAAATCGGTCGACGAGCCCAGTCCAACGGCTCATCCCACCACCCTGGTCTGCGCAGTACACATTGTCCATACGGGTCGGCCTTCGATGCGAATGGGTGTCAAACACCATGGCGAGCCGCTGGTTCGGGCTCGGACAATGGTGGTACGCCCAGCGCATCGTCGGCTTTGCCGCCATGGTCGAAGTGTTTGCCGCCCCGGAGTGTCGCGCCCCTGGTGGAGCGCTGGGCGCGTTAGATCGAAAGATCACACCATCGCCGACCCGTGACCGGAGGGATGCAACTGCAATGGACCGCTGTACCCGAGCGCGGCGTCGCGCAACGCCCGGGTCCGCCGTGCACCGCCGATGAACTTCGCCGCGTTGCCGCCGGAAGTCAACTCCGGTCTCATGTACCTCGGCGCCGGCTCGGGGCCGATGCTCGCCGCGGCGACCGCCTGGAACGGGCTGGCCGCTGACCTGCATTCGGCCGCGGCCGGTTACGAGTCGGCGATCGCCGAGTTGACCGGCACGGCGTGGTCGGGTCCTTCGGCGGCGGCGATGACGGCCGCGGCCACCCCGTTCGTGGCGTGGCTGAACGCCACCGCCGGTCAGGCCGAAAAGACCTCGCTGCAGGCGAAGGCTGCGGTCGCCGCCTACGAGGCGGCGTTCGCCCTGACGGTGCCCCCATCGGTCGTCGCCGCCAACCGCGCTCAATTGATGACCTTGTTGGCCACCAATGTGCTGGGCCAGAACGCCGCGGCGATCGCGGCCACCGAAGCCCAGTACGGCGAGATGTGGGCACAGGACGCCACCGCGATGTACAGCTACTCGGCCCTGTCGAAGACCGCATCCGAGCTGGAGCCGTTCGCGCCGCCGCCGCAGACCAGTAACCCGGCGGGACCAGCCGGCCAGACCGGCGCTCAGGGCAATCCCGCCGCCAACCTGGCGCAGACGGTGTCGTCTCGACTGGCCTCCACGCTGACCGGACCCGGCTCGGCGGAGGCCGTCCAGGGGTTGCCCGGCGTCGCGCTGCCGGGCGACATCCCGTCTGGGTTCTTCGACTGGATGGCCGTCATCGCCGACGAGACCGCCCTGGGGATCGCCCTGCCGATGTCGATCATCGGTGTCTTCCTGGCAGGCGCGGCCATGCACTTCGCGGAGCAGGACTCCCAAGAGATCTTCGACACCCAGGACATTCTCCGCGGCGGCCAGCGAAGCATCCTGGAGGCCCTGGGCCAGATCGGAGGGGTCGCGGAGCTGCCCAGCACGGACACGCTGCGCATCCCGCACGTCCCGGTGGTGGCGTCCAGGGGTGAGGCGTTCCCGCTCGGGGCACTCTCGACGCCGATCAGCTGGGCCGAGCTGGCACCCGAGATCCGCCATGCCAGCTTCTCAACGCCGCTCGGCGCGGCGCCCGCCACCTCGCCGGCGGGGCTGGGCACGGCATTCGGCCAGATGGCCCTGGCCGGTATGGGCGGCAGCGCGTTGGCCGGCGCCATGAACCAGCGCCGCTCGGATTCCGGGAAGGCGATTGCGGCCACTGCGTCCGCCGGGGTCGGCAAGCCGTCCTCGGATTCCGCGGAGCAGACGGCCGTGGCCGCGGCGCATACTCCGCTGACCTCGGTGGCGGAACTGGCCGCCGGCATCCGCGAACTCGGCGAACTACACGACGCCGGCTATCTGACCGGCGAGGAGTTCGCTGCGCAAAAGCGCCGCCTGCTGTCGCGGTAACTCCCTCGGTCGAGCGCCGGCTAGCGGCGGCGCGACCTCAGGTAGTCCCCGACCACCGCTGCGCCCAGACCATCGAGTTCGGGCACCACCACCCGGCCCTGGACCCGACGCGCCACCTGGTCGATGAAGCGGGCCAGCCCTGGATCGTCGCCGAGCCGGAAGATCGTCACCTGGGCACCGAGCCGGGCGACGTCATCGAAGCCCCGCACGGTGTGGGCAATGGTCCGCGGGTGCGGCGGGTAGTCAAAAAACACCGCAGAACCCGCCCCCGCGCCGTCATAGTCCTCTAAGTGCGCCGTCGGCTCCCCGTCGGTGACCACCAACACCACCGGCTGGGCATTGGGGTGGCGACGCAGGTGCCGGCTCGCCAGCGCCAGCGCATGGTGCAGATTGGTGCCCTGCTCATAGACGCCTTCCAGGCCGGTCAGCTCCGCGGCGGTCACCGTGCGCGCATAACGGCCGAAGGCGATGATCTGCAACGCATCTGAGCGAAATCTGGTGCTGACCAGGTGGTTCAACGCCAACGCCGTGCGTTTCATCGGCAGCCACCGATTATCCATCACCATCGAGAACGAGGTGTCCACCAGCAGCGCAACGGCAGACTGGGTGCGCGTCTCGGTCTCGGAGACCTCGACGTCGTCGACGCTGATCGACAGCCGACCGCTCGCTGAACCGCCGGGCCCATGCGGCGGTCCCAGCTTCGCCTCTCCTACGTCGAGCCTCGCTGAACCGCCGGCGACTTGCCGCAGCACCGTGTTGGTCAGGGTCCGGGTGACGTTCCACGGCTCGGTGTCTCCGAACTGCCAGGGCCGGGTCGCTCCGGTCAGCTCGCCGGCCGCCCCGGCCCGACGGTGGTCGCGTTCGCCGCGGCGTCCCGAAAGTTGGCGCGCCACATCACGTAACGCCGTTTCGCCGAGGCGGCGCATCGCCTTGGGCGACAGCCGCCACTGCCCGTCGGAGCTGCGGTCCAGGAAACCCTGGTTGAGCAGCGCACGTTCGAGCTCGGCCAGCGTGCGCGCGTCGACGGCGGCCTGATCGCCGAGCTGGCGGGCCAGCGCGTCGAGGTCGACGTCGTCCATGCTCGCGCCCGGATACGCCTGTGACAGCTGCTCGGCCAGCTGTTCTAGCTCGGCGATATCGGACAGTGCCTGGGCGCCCTCTCCCATCCCGAGCGGGTTATTGCCGGAGAACTCTGACGAGCCGGTCCAGTCCTCTCCCGGACGGGCCGCCTGCAGATGTGCGTCCAGTCGTCCCAGCGCCTGTTGCAAGGCCGGCGAGCCGAAGGCCTGTTCGGCCAACGCATCCAACTCGGCGCGCTGCTCGGCGCTCAGGCTGTTACGGAAGCGCTGCGCGGCGGCCGCCCGCTGGGCCAGCGAGTCCAGCAGCTCCTCGACATTGCGCGGGTTCTCCGGAAAGAACTCACCGTGTTTGTCCATGAACTGCTGGAAATCCGCACTCGTGTCTTTTCCTTGAGAGTGCTTGTCCAACAGGTCATTGAGATCGTCGAGCATGTCGCTGACTCGTTGCCGGTCGGCGTCGGTGGCGCCCTCCAGCGCCTGCTTCATGCCGGCGAATCGCTGGTCGAGCATCTCGCGACCGAGCAGATCCTTGATCTTGTCGTAGGATTCGCGGGCCTCGCCGCTGCGCCAGTCGTAGTCGGCCAGTTCCTGCACCGCTTTGGCCGGCGACGGCGACAGCCCCTCGATCTGCATCTCGGCGAAACGGGCGTCGTCGTCGAGCGCGCGGGCCAGTTCTTTGCGTTCAGCGAGCACTGCTTCGTCGAGCAGCTTTTTGACCTCGGCCAGCGTTCCGTCCAAGTTGTTGCGGCGCAACAGTTCCCGTCGTCGCCGCTGCGCCTCGGCGGCCAGCTGGTCGGCTCCGGTCAGGTTCTTGGTGCCGCGGCGCAGTAACTCTTGCAGTGCCCGCCGTGGCGACGTCCCCTCCATGACGTCCCGCCCGATCTCCTCCAGCGCCTCGGCCAGGTCGACCGGCGGCGCCAACGGATCCGGCCCACCGGAGTAGGCCGAATACCGGGAGGCGTGGCTTCGTGACGATCGCGAGCGCGGCGAAGCCGGGCGCAGCGGGTCGTCACCATCAGATCTAGCCATAGACGGTTTCACCCTCGTCGGAGGTCTTGTCGATGCGCTTGGCCAAATACAGCGCTTCCAAGGCCAACTCGAGCGCGGCGGCGCGTTCGCCGTCGGACTCCGCCCCCAGGCGCTGCGCGATGGCGTCGATCACCGGCAGATCCGGCAACGCCGCCAGCACCGCTTTGGCCGAAATGCGCTCGCCCGTCGTCACCGTCGCGTTCTCGACCGCCGCCACCAGCGGTCCCACATCGATCCCGCCCAATGCCCGCGACGCGGTATCGGCGGTAGCCCGGCGCAGCAGGTGCTCCAGCACCGCCTGCTCGCGGCCCTCCTCGCCGGATTCGAATTCCAGCTTGCCGCGCAGCACGTCGACGATCGTGCTCAGGTCCACCACCCGAGCCACCGGGTCGGTTTCGCCCAGCACCGCCCCGCGATGACGCGCCGAGGCCGCCACCGTCTCCGCGGCGGCGATCGCGAAGCGCGCCGAAACACCGGAGCGCTGATCCACCGAGCGGGACTCGCGCAGATAGCGCGCGAATCGAGCCAGCACCGCCAGCAGGTAGTCGGGCACCTGGGCGCTCAGGTGTGCCTCCTGCGCGATCACGCCGACCTCGGCGTCGAGTTCCAGCGGGTAGTGGGTGCGGATCTCGGCGCCGAAGCGGTCCTTGAGCGGGGTGATGATGCGGCCGCGGTTGGTGTAGTCCTCAGGGTTGGCGCTGGCTACCACCAGCACGTCCAGCGGCAGCCGCAGCGTGTAGCCGCGCACCTGGATGTCGCGCTCCTCCATCACGTTGAGCATCGCCACCTGGATGCGCTCGGCGAGGTCGGGCAGTTCATTGACGGCGACCACGCCACGGTGCGCCCGCGGGATCAGGCCGTAGGCGATGGTCTCGGGGTCCCCCAGGCTGCGGCCTTCGGCCACCTTGATCGGGTCGATGTCGCCCACCAGGTCGGCGACGCTGGTGTCGGGGGTGGCCAGTTTCTCGGTATAGCGCTCGCTGCGGTGCCGCCACGCGACCGGCAGGTCGTCGCCGAGCTCGGCTGCCCGGCGAATCGACTCGGGCGTGATCGGCGAGTACGGGTGCTCTCCGAGCTCGGCGCCGGCGATCACCGGGGTCCACTCGTCGAGCAATCCGCTCAACGCGCGCAGCAGCCGGGTCTTGCCCTGGCCGCGCTCGCCTAGCAGCACGATGTCGTGACCGGCGATCAGCGCGCGCTCAAGCTGCGGCAGCACGGTGTCTTCGAACCCGAAGATGCCGGGCCAGATGGCTGCGGCATCGTCACCGTCGGCGAGTCGGGCCAACAGGTTCTCGGCGATCTCCTGTTTGACCCCCCTCTCACGATGGCCGGCAGCACGCAGCTCACCGAGAGTCTTGGGCAGATCGTGCGGGGCATTCAGCGCGGTCACCACTCCACGCTACGACGGGCGTGGTGGTCCGTCACTGTGTCCCGGTTTATCCGGTCGGCCAATACCCGATACCCTGGGTACTGTGAACTTTCCGGAATGGCGCGAACGACCGGCTCAGACCTATTTCGGTCCGGCCTCCTGGCAGGCTCGACTGCTGGCTGCGGCCGCGGCGATCTTTTTGCGCACCTCGATCGCAGTGCTGACCCTGGTCGGCATGGTCGTCAACCGGTTCTGGCCCGCCGCTCTGCAGCGGGCGCGCCTCGACCTCATCGACCAGCCGATGCGCTACATCCGGGCCCTGCCCGGCACCGAGGTGACACCGGAGCGGTTGACCGACTGCCCGGCCGAGTGGGTGGTGGCACCGGGCGCGCGCGACTCGAACCGGGTGATCGTCTACTTCCACGGTTCGGCACTGATCACACTGGGCCTCAATTCCCACCGCCGCTTCGCCAGCAAGCTCTCCGCGGTCACCGGCGCGAAGGTGTTCAACGTCGGCTACCGGTTGGCGCCGCTGGCCGGGATCGACGAGGCCGTCGCCGACGGTCTGTGCGCCTATCGCCGCGTCCTCGACGCCGGGTTCACCGCAGATCACATTGTGGTGGCGGGAGATTCGGCCGGTGGCCTGATGGCGGTGAACACCGCGATCGCCGCACGTGATGCCGGGCTGCCGGCGCCCGCAGCTCAGGTGTTGATGTCACCGCTGACGTCGTCGGACATGGAGATTAAACGCGAGGCCGCGCGCAGCCACCGCGACCCGTTCTTCCCCTTCATGGCGTTCATGTTCATCTACCGCGTGTTCGCCACCGTGAACGGCACCCGCGAGCTGCCGGTGATGCCGCCGGAGGCAGAGCTGCGCGGGCTCGGGCCGTTCCTGCTGCAGGTCGGCAACAACGAGTTGCTGCGCAACGACGCGTTCGTGCTGGCCGACAAGCTTGCCTTCGCCGGGGTGCCGGCCTGGGTTCAGGTCTGGGACCGTGCGTTGCACATGTTCCAGCTCACCTTCGACTTCAACCCCGACGCCCGCCGAGCCGTCGCCGAGATCGCCGACTTCGTGGACTACGCGACGGCGGCCGCACCGAGCAATGCCGACTCGGCGCGCTCAGATACGGCCGTCCAGTAGCGTCAACAGCAGCGGAATCCGATTCGCCTCGATCTCGGGCTGGGGCAGCACGGCGCGCACGATCGCCGCACCGTCGAAGGTGTTGGTCAACAGCGCCACCAGATTCGGAAAGAGTTCCGGCGGAAAGGCATCCGCGCCGGGCAGCACCCGGGCGGCTTCGCCGATCTTGGCGCTGTATTCGGCGAGCACATGTTGCAGGGTGGCTCGCAGCTTCTCGTCGGTGCGCGCAGCGATCAGCAGCTCGTAGAGCACCGCGTTGGTGGAATTGGCGGTCAGGTCGCGCAGCACCGTCAGCACCGCCTCCAGCGCCGGCACCTCGGCCGGGATCTCGGCGACTTGCTTGCCGAACCGCTCCAGTTGGCGGCGCAGGACTTCCTGCGCGGTGGCCGCCATGAAGTCACCCATGGTGCCGAAGTGGCGGAACAACGCCCCGTCGGACACCCCGGCGCGCGCGGCGATCACCTTCGCCGACGCCCGGGCATAGCCGATCTCGGCGATGGTGGCGATGCTGGCGTCGAGCAATCCGGCGACAGTGGTCTCGCGGCGCTCCTGCTGAGTTCTGGCCATGCGCTAGACCGATTGCAGCTCACGGGATCCGGCGCGCAGGAATCGGCCGGTCTTCACCGTGGTGCCGTAGCCCTCGCAGAACTGGCCGTTGCGGAACACCACCGTGCCACCCACGCCGGTCGCGACCACCGCGTCGTCGTTGCGGTTGACCATCCGGCTCAGATCGCCATAGAACGGCACCTTCTCCTCGTGGTAGCCGTCGACGGCGTCGGTCAGGCCCGCCGGGTCGATCACCACAAAGTCCGCACGGTCACCCTCTCGCAGCGTGCCGGCGTCGAACCCGAACCAATCGGCGACCTCGGAGGTCAGCCGGTACACCGCCCGCTGGACGCTCATGAACGGTCGTCCGGCCGCCTCGGCGTCGCGGACGCGCTTGAGCAGGCGCAGCGAGAAGTTGTAGAAGGCCATGTTGCGCAGGTGCGCTCCAGCGTCGGAGAACCCCATATGGATCACCGGTTCGTTGGCCAACTTGTCCAGCTGCTTGGGCCGGTGGTTGGCGACGATCGTGGTCCAGCGGACGTTGCGTTCGCCGTTGTCCACCAGTACGTCGAGGAACGCATCCAACGGGTGCAGCCCGCGTTCCTGAGCGATCTGGCCGAAGCTCTTGCCGACCAGGCTGGCATCCGGGCATTCGACGATCACCGCGTCGTGGAAGTCACGGTGCCACAACGACGGTCCCAGCTTCTTGCGGTCGAAGGCCTTGCGGAAGTTACGGCGGTACTCGGTGTCGGCCAGCAGCGCGTTGCGCTCCAGCTGGTCGCGCAGATGCAGAGCGGCGGTTCCCGCCCCGAACTCCTCGAACACCGGCAAGTCGATTCCGTCGGAATACAACTCGAACGGCACCGGCAAGTGCTGGAACCGGACGCTGGAGCCCAGCACGGTGTTGAGCAGCCGAGCGCCGGGACCGAATACCCGGACCGCGCCCGGCGCCGACTTGGCGTCCGCGGAGACCAGCAGGCTCATCCGAACCCCGCGCCGCCGGCCGAACATGCCACTGCTGGTGAGGAAGAAGTTCAAGGCCGTCAGCGGGTTTCGGACGTCGGGTGCGCTCTGCAACATCCGGCCACGCTTGCGCAGCACCTTGATCAACCGACGGCGCTCCCGCCAGGTGGCGAACGTCGACGGCAGCGCCCGAGACCGGAACCGGTCACCGTCGAGCTTGTCGATGGGGGCGTCCATCCCGGACATGCCCAGCAGTCCGGCGTCGAGACCCTGATCGAGCAGGGCGGCCATCTTCTCCAGTTCGTCGTCGGTCGGGACGACGCCGTCGGTGGTGGCGCGGTCCAAGCCGAGCACCGCGGTCCGCAGATCCGAGTGGCCCAGCATCGAGCTGATGTTGGGTCCGAGCGGCAACTCCTCAAGGGCACTCACGTACTCGGCGGGCGTGGACCAGGTCTTCCTGGACTGCAGCGCATCCAGCACGAACTTGCGCGGGACCGCCTCGACCCGGCTGAACAGGTCGGCGGCGTCCTCGGACTCGGCGTACACCGTCGACAGCGAACAGTTGCCCAGCAGCACCGTGGTGACACCGTGGCGCACCGATTCCCGCAGACCCGGGTCCAGCAGTACCTCGGCGTCGTAGTGGGTGTGCACGTCGATGAAGCCTGGGACCACCCACTTGCCGGCGGCGTCGATCACCTCCGGGCAGCCGGCCTCATCCAGCTGCCCCGCGACGATGTCGGCGACGATGCCGTCGCGAATGCCCAGGGTGCGGACCTGCGGGGCGTTGCCCAGGCCGTCGAACCACAGTCCGTCGCGGATGATCAGGTCATAGCCCACTACCGTCTCCCAACTTCGAGGTTGAGATAGATAGTGAGCGCTAACAATCTTTATTGTCAAGGGGTCAGCGCCCCGGGGAGTCATCCCCAGTTCGAGTTTGATCCACAGATTCGCGTTCTGCCTGCGTCAATCCCGGACAGACTCAATAGAATTAGCACATGCGTTCGAATAGCCGGGAAGCGATCGTCGAGGTGTTCGACGCGCTGGCCGCCGGGCTGGACCGGGCGCTGGACCTGGACTTCGAGGCGCTGACCCCGCGCGAGTGCCTGGCACTGCTGCGGCGCTGCGAAATGCTACGGCGCCGGCTCCCGGCAGTGGAACACCCTCTGGTCAACCAGATCGCCGCCACCGACCCCGCCGAGCTGGGCGGCAAGCCCCGCTGGGTGTTGGCGGACGAGTTGCACCTCACCCGCGGTGAAGCGGGCCGCCGTCTCACCGACGCCAAAGAACTGGGTCCGCGCCGGGCCATGACCGGCGAGCCCATGGAACCGGTGCTACCGACGGTGGCCGCCTCTCAGCGAGATGGACAGATCGCGGCCGCCCACATCGCAGTGATCCGGGCCTTCTTCAACTACCTACCCGACGACGTCGATGCGGGCACCCTGGCCCAGGCCGAACAGCAGCTGTCCGGTCTGGCCGCCGAGTGCCGGCCCGACGAGCTGGCCAAACTGGCTCAGCGGCTCGCCGACTACCTGCACCCCGACGGCAACTACACCGACGACCAGCGCGCCAAGCGACGTGGCTTGGTGCTGGGGCCCCAAGATCGTGACGGCATGAGCCCGATCAAAGGATTCCTCGATCCCCAGGCACGCGCCACCCTCGAGGCGGTACTGGCACGCTGGGCTGCCCCCGGCATGTGCAACGCCAACGACGAGACCCCTTGCACCAGTGGCACTCCCTCGCAGGGGGCGATCGACGCCGATACCCGCAGCGCCGCACAACGCAACCACGACGCGCTCACAGCCATGGGCCGCGCGCTGCTGGCCTCCGGAGAATTGGGGCAACACAACGGGTTACCGGCCAGCATCATCGTCTCGACCACGCTGGCCGACTTGGAAGCCGGTAGTGGGAAAGCCCATACCGGCGGCGGCAGCTGGCTACCCCTGCGTGATGTGATCGCCATGGCGAGCCACGCTCACCACTACCTGCGGATCTACGACGGCGCCAAGGAGTTGGCGCTGTTCCATACCAAGCGGTTGGCTTCGCCGGGGCAGCGAATCGTGCTCTACGCCCGAGAACGCGGCTGTTCCCACCCCAATTGCCCCGTCTCCGGCTACTACTGCGAAGTGCATCACGACGACACCTACGCGAACACCAAGCGCACTGACATCACCGGCCTGACCCTGCGCTGCGGCCCCCACCATGAGCTCATGACCTCAGGCGGCTGGAAGACCCGGAAACGCCACGATGGCACCACGGAAACACTGCCGTCGCCACACTTAGACCACGGTCAACCGCGGGTCAACTATTACCATCACCCCGAAAAACTATTGGGCGAGCACGGTTCCGGCGCCGACGAAGACGACGGACCCTAGCTCAGTGCGCGAAATGCCGCGCTCCCGTCAGGTACAGCGTGATCCCGGCCTCGGCCGCCGCCGCGGTCACCTCGTCGTCGCGCACCGAACCACCCGGGTGCACGATCGCCTTCACCCCGGCCGCGGTCAGCGTCTGCAGGCCGTCGGGGAACGGGAAGAACGCATCCGATGCAGCCACCGCACCGGCCACCCGCTCGCCCCCGCGCTCCACCGCCAGTCGGGCCGCGTCGACCCGGTTGACCTGGCCCATGCCCACGCCGATGGTGGCGCCGTCACCCGCGACCACGATCGCGTTCGATTTGACCGCGCGGCAGGCCCGCCAGGCGAAGACCAGGTCGGCCAGGGTGGCCGCATCGGCCGGTTCGCCGGTGGCCAGCGTCCAGTTCACCGGGTTGTCACCGGAAGCGTCGAGGCCGTCGCGGCTCTGCATCAACAGCCCACCGCTGATCTGGCGCCATTCGGTGCCGCCGCGCAGCGGTTCGGAGGCCAGCAGCACCCGGATGTTCTTCTTGCGCGCCAAGATCTCCACGGCCCCGGCCTCGTAGGCCGGCGCGACGATCACCTCGGTGAAGATGGTGCTGACGTACTCCGCCATCTCCACGCTGACCTCGGTGTTGGCCGCGATGACGCCGCCGAACGCGCTCAGGGGGTCGCACTCGTGCGCCTTGCGGTGGGCATCGGCCACCGAGGTCGCCGAGACCGCGATGCCGCACGGGTTCGCGTGCTTGATGATGGCCACGCAGGTCTCTTCGTGATCGAACGCCGCGCGCCATGCGGCATCTGCATCGGTGAAGTTGTTGTAGGACATCTCTTTTCCGTGCAGCTGCTCGGCCTGAGCCAAGCCCGGCCACGCGCCGGCGTCACAGTAGAGCGCGGCCTGCTGGTGCGGATTCTCGCCGTAGCGCAGCTGCGCAGCACGGCGGTAGGTGCGCCCGTACCATTCCGGCAGTGCTTGACGCGGCTCTTCCGCCGGTTCGGAGGGGGCCAGCGTCGACGACATCCAGCTGGCGACGGCCACGTCGTACTCGGCGGTGTGCCGGAATGCCAGGGACGCCAAGCGCTTCCGCTCTTCGAGGGTGAAGCCGCCGGCGTTGACCGCGGCCAGCACACCGTCGTAGCCGAGCGGGTCGACCACCACGGCGACGCTGGGGTGGTTCTTGGCAGCCGCCCGGATCATCGAGGGCCCGCCGATGTCGATCTGTTCGACGCACTCGTCCTGGCCGGCACCGGAATCCACGGTCTCGCTGAACGGGTACAGGTTGACCACGACCAGCTCGAACGCTGCGATCTCCAGCTCATCGAGCGCCGCGGCATGCTCGGGCTTGCGCAGGTCGGCCAGCAGTCCGGCATGCACGCGGGGGTGCAGAGTCTTGACTCGGCCGTCGAGCACCTCGGGGAAGCCGGTCACCTGCTCCACGGGCGTCACCGGAATACCCTCGGCCGCAATCGACTTGGCGGTGGATCCGGTGGAGACGATATCCACGCCGGCGGCGTGCAGGCCAGCGGCCAGGTCGACCAGTCCGGTCTTGTCGTAGACGCTGATCAACGCCCGGCGAATCGGTCGCTTGCCGTCGGTCATCCTAGGGTTGCCTTTCGTCCGTTCCAGGTCACGCCGCCGGTCGCCAAGGCGGCCAGTACGTCAACCAGGAGCTTGCGCTCCACCTTCTTGATGCGTTCATGCAGAGAGTCTTCGTCGTCGCCGTCGAGCACGGCGACCGGTTCTTGGGCCAGCACCGGGCCGGTGTCGGTGCCGGCGTCCACCAGGTGCACGGTGCAGCCGGTGACCTTGACCCCGTAGGCCAGCGCCTCGGGGACCGCGTGCGCGCCCGGGAAGGAGGGCAGCAGTGCCGGATGGGTGTTGACGGTGCGCCCGAGAAACCGGTTCAGGAAATGCGATCCCAGAATCTTCATGAAGCCCGCCGAGACCACCAGATCGGGGTTGTGGGCCGCGGTGGCCTCGGTCAGCGCAAGGTCCCATGCCGCCCGGTTCGGATAGTCCCCCATCCGGACGGTGAACACCGGCAGCCCCGCCGCGGCAGCGACCTCCACCGCCCGGCAGTCGCGGTCGGTGCCGACGGCAACCACCCGCGCGGGGTAGTCGTCTACCGCTGCGGCCAGCAGCGACTCGAGCAGCGACCCGGTGCCCGACGCCAGCACCACCATCCGGGCGGGGACGCTGGGGGCCACATGGATCGGTTGCACGGTGACTGAGCCTAACGCGGTGATCGCAGGCGCGGCGAAGCCGGGCGCCGCGGCTCACCGCCATCGGCGGTGGCGGTTGCGAACGTAGCGAAGCTGGAACCGGCGCGAGAACCCGGCGGTTCAGCGAGGCTCGACGCAGGAGAGCCGAAGGTGGAACCGCCGCAAAACCCCAAGCGGTTCAGGCGGAGCGCTGCGCTCGCGCCCGGGCGACCCGAAGTGCGGCCGCCACGCCGTCCGTCCAGATCTCGACCATGTCCCAGGTGACCTCGGGATGGCCCATCGGCTGAGTCATCTTGCCGAGCTTGCTGACTCTTGCATACGCCAGGTCCTGAAAGTCGGGGTCGTCCAACTCGGGGAACTCGTCGTACTCACTGCAGAACCCCGCACCCTCCAGCTCGTCGTAGAGGGACTCGGCCACGTCATCGCTCAATCCGAGAGGTCGCGACTGCGGTGACGGCTCGGTCATCTGCATTCCGGCCTGGACGCCGTCCACCCAGATCAGGACCACCACGTCGAGCACCCGCTCATGGCCCGGCGGCAGGATCTGCCCGGTCAGCATCTCGGCCCGGACGCCCGCCAGCATGTTCAGGTTCCGCCGCCTGGGCACGCCAGATGGGCCATTCTTGCGGGCTGGCTCGGCGCTCACGACGTCGGTCATGTCGTCCCCCTGGAGTTCGGACGGTCGGCACCACCCATCCGATCAGCCAGCGGCGACATATATAAGGGACCGAAGTCCTTGATTTAGCGGTCGTATCCGTCGTCGTCGGTAAACATCAGGTCCTCGGGATCTTCCAGCGGGCCCGGCGGCTGCGTCGGCGTGTGCGACCGAAACGTTCGCGGCGGCTCGGGTTCAGGCCTCCACTTCAACTCGCCGTCATCGGTGACCTCATCTGACTGGAAGCCCGGTTCGAAGTCATCGTCGAACAGCTCGTCGGTTTCGAAGGGCTCTCCGACGACAACGAGGTCCTCGGGATCGACGTCGGCGAGGGGCGCCGGCCCAGATACGGAGACGCCTTCGGGCTCCACGGGCCGCTCCGGGGCGGGTGGCAGCACACGCTGTGGCCCGACCACCGCGTCAGCCCGGACCCCGCCGATCATCACCACCGTCAGTGCTCCGATCGCGGCGAACCACCCGAACACCGCCGGACCGAACGTCAGCTGATCCACCCCGACGTCGCCGAAGTTGCCCAACCGGCCTCCACCGGCCAAGCCGAGTACGGCCATCGACACCGCCGCGATGAATGCCGCCACCGCCACCTTGGCCAGAGCTGGAAGCAGCGGCAGCGGCCGGCGGGCGCACTGCTGGCCTACGGCAACCCCGGACGCCGCCCCGATGATCAGCAGCGCCACCCACGCGGGGCCCAACGGCGGGACGGGCGCCGCAGCCAGGATCGGCAGCGCGGGGATGTCGCCGCCGAGAACGGTGAAGGCACTGAACAGCGCGGGACCGATGTGTGCGCTCGAGCCGACCGCCATCGCCGTCGCGCCGACGAGCACATTGGGCACATACAGCAGGGCCAGCAGCGTCAGGCTGAGCTGGCCGAACAGTGAATCGGTGATCGCGTAGAGCTCATGCATAGTCCCCCAGTGCCAGATCAAGGAGCACACCGTCACCGCCCCGGCCAGGCCGAACAGCGCCAGCATGCCGGTGATCGCGGCTCGTACCGAGTCCGCCAGCCAATCCGGTAGCCGGGCCTCGGCCAGCGCCCGACGGCCCACCCGCGTCCCCAAGCCCAGCGCCGCACCGATCACGTGCACGAAAAACACGTGCGCGAAGGCGCTCAGGGCATGGGGGGTCTGCAGTTCGGTGATGACCGAGGCCGCGTCGTGAATGACCGCCAGGGAGACCGCGGCGATCAACAGTGGTCCACCCACCGCGGAAGCCACGATCCAGCGGATGACGAACCAGGAGGCTCCACGGGCGGTGGCCTGCGCGGTGGTTCGGGCCGTACCGGCCACCATCAGCAGCACCGGCAGCAGCGGCAGCGCGCCCAGGTCACGGCCGCCTATCGATACCGGCACCTGGTGCACGGCCAGCCACATGCTGGCGATGGCACCTGAGGCCCCGGTCATGTCACTGTTGGCGATCAGCAACTGCAGCAGTGTCACCGCTGCGATGATGGTCAACGCCACCACGGACGGCCCGAAGGCGACCCGTAGCAGGTCGCGGGTCGGGTTCGAGCCTGGTTTGACGCCGGTCACCGATGTCACGCTGCGAGCACGTTCAACTCGGCGCGCGGGCGCGGGTTAGGGCTGCGCCGGCCCCGACGAGGTGGAGCCACCCTGCGACTGCTGGCCACCCGTCGAGCTCTGATCCGAACCGGCTGCGCTGTGGCCACCGGTCGACGCACTCCCCGACCCACCGGACGACGGCGGGTTGTAGGACGGAAATCCGGTCGGCGGGGTCGGCGGCCCCTGCGGCGCCGCCTGCTGTGCGCCGGAGTTGAAAGCGCCCGTCGAAGGGGAGCCCTGCGCCTGCTGCGCGCCGAAGCCGCCGCTGGAAGGCGCGGAGGGGTAGCTGCCGTACGAGGACGGGTAGCCGGGCTGCTGTGGAGCCTGCTGGCCCTGGTGTCCCGGGTGGCCATAACCCTGCTGGCCGGGCTGACCGTAGTAGTTACCGCCCGGCGGCAGGCCGTACTGGGCATAGGGGTCGTACTTGGGACGCGGCGCCGGGGCAGTCACCACGCCGGCCTCCAGCAGCAGCGATCCGACCGCGGCGGCAGCCTGCAGGACGCTGAAGATCAGGATCAGCCACAGCCCCCAACCGATGGTGTAGCTACCACTGGCACCGGCGATCGTCGAAATAGCCAGCAGCGCACCCAGCGTCGAGACCACGGCGACCACCGCCGTGTAACTCTTCGCCTTGGGCAGCAGGGCCACCGCGGCCAGCAGTGCGGACAGCACCGCCAGCGGAACGGTGTGGCCTGCGTCGCTGAGGATCAGGGGGTAGTCAACATCGGTGATCGTCACGATCGGACCGAAGTTCGCCAGGTAGACACCCAGCCCCAACGCAACGACCGCGATTCGGAGGTATTGCGGCACTTTGCTCTCGACGTCGCCACCCGATTTCGCGAACGATGGGGTCGGTTGTCCGTAGGAGCCTGATGGTTGTGAAGGCTGGTAGCCGGGATTCCCGGGCGAGTAGGTCATGACCTCTCCTGTGCTTGTGGGCAGGCGCTGGTGGGCGGTGCGGCGCGCTTCGACCATCCACGCTAGCGCACTTGCGGGCCGAGTCGGTGGGTCAACACTGCGCGACCGGCACCCCCCCGTTGCCCACCGAACAGGAACACGTTCTAATCGGGGATATGGATTACGGGCTCGTGCTATTCACCAGTGACCGTGGCATCAACCCGGCAGCGGCCGCCAAACTCGCCGATGATCACGGTTTCACCACCTTCTATGTACCGGAGCACACGCATATTCCGG
Source organism: Mycobacterium sp. P7213 (assembly GCF_900604305.1). NCBI lineage: Bacteria > Bacillati > Actinomycetota > Actinomycetes > Mycobacteriales > Mycobacteriaceae > Mycobacterium > Mycobacterium sp. P7213. The sequence goes on along the minus strand of NZ_UWOA01000052.1, from coordinate 27,307 downwards.
TGAAGCGACAGGCCGCGCACCCGACCACCGGCGACGAGTCCCTGCCCGATGACCGGTACATGCGCACCTTGGATCCGTGGGTCAGCCTGGGAACCGCATGCGCGGTGACGTCGCGGGTGCGGCTGTCCACCGCGGTGGCACTGCCCGTCGAGCATGATCCGATCACGCTGGCGAAGTCGATCGCCACCCTGGATCACCTGTCCGGGGGGCGAGTCAGCCTGGGTGTCGGATTCGGCTGGAACACCGACGAATTGGCCGACCACGGCGTTCCCGCCGGCCGCCGGCGCACCATGCTTCGGGAGTACCTGGAGGCGATGCGGGCGCTGTGGACCGAGGAAGAGGCGTCCTTCGAAGGCGAGTTCGTGAACTTCGGCCCGAGTTGGGCTTGGCCCAAGCCCGTGCAGTCGCACATTCCGGTGCTGGTCGGTGCCGCCGGGACCGAGAAGAACTTCAAGTGGATCGCCCGCAGTGCCGACGGCTGGATCACCACGCCGCGTGACTTCGACATCGACGCGCCGGTCAAACTGCTGCAGGACACCTGGGCGGCCGCCGGCCGCGACGGAGCACCGCAGATCGTGGCGCTGGATTTCAAGCCGGTGCCCGAGAAGCTGGCGCACTGGGCCGAGATCGGGGTCACCGAGACTCTCTTCGGGCTGCCCGACAAGTCCGAGTCCGAGGTGGCGGCTTATGTGGAGCGCCTGGCTGCCAAGCTGGGGCTCAGCGCCTAGCGCAGGAGCCCCCACTCCGCGCGAAGGTGCGTGTTTGTACGGCGACACGCCAGTTCTACTGACATTCTGTGCACCCTCGCGGCGGAACGGTGGTGGAGATCAGCGCGACGAGCAGCGGTTGCCGTAGTCGAGTGCGTGCACCGTCACCGGGGCGCCCAGCGGGTCGCCGTCGGACATCAGCGCCACCAGATCTTCGTCTTCGGTGGTCGCCAGGAACCGGGTGCCGTCGGCGTCGAGTCGGCCGATGATGATCCCGGTCCGGGTCTCCCAGTCGTAACGGACGCTGTAGGTCTCGATGGTGCCCGGCCCCTCGGCACTCTCGGTGACCGGCACGGTGGGCGCGGTGTCGGCCTGCGCCTGCAGTTCGGCGCTGCGATCGGCCTTCCACGGCACCGGAGTGGTCGAATACACCCCGGTCGAGTACTTGCTCATCATGCCGCCGTTGGCCCCGACGAACGTGAATTGGCCTGGGACACTTCGCGCTGAGGCGACGGCCTCGGCGATCGCATGCATGGAGTAGTTGTTGCCGGCGCCGCCGAAGAAGGGCAGCCCGCCGGTCAGGGTGAGGCCGCGCGGGTCGTCGGCCGACAGGCCGAAGGCATCGCAGATGGCGAACACCGGGACTGGGAAGCAGCTGTAGAGGTCCATCGCCGCGACGTCGTCGAATCCGATCCCGGCCATCTCGAGCGCCTCGGTGGTGGCCGTGATGGCGGCCGGGTAGGCACTCAGGTCCAGGCGCTCCAGGAGGCGCTGCTCACGCATGTCTGCGTGGCCGTGCAGGTAGACCCAACGGTCTTGCGGGACGCCCAGGCGGGTGGCGGCCTCCGCCGACATCACCAACACCGCGGCACCCTGGTTGACCTGATCCCGCGCCACCAGCAGTCGCGGGTAGGGGTCACAGATCAGGCGGTTGCCGGCGTTGATCGTCGTCAGCTCTTCAACGGAACGCTCCACCGGCGAGGCCGAAAACGGGTTCTTGGCTGCGATCTTGGTCATCGGGGCGAACAGCTCGGCCATGGCCTGCAGGTAGTCGGCCTTGCTCAGGCCCAACCGCGCCCGCCGAGCGTTCTCCAGCAGCCCGTACTGCACCGTGGCACTGGTCAGCCCATGAATGACGGTGTAGTGCTCGACGAACTCCTCAAGCCCGAAACCCCGGTCTTCGAGCTGCCCCTCGACCGTCTCACTGAAGTCCGGCTTGTTGTCGGCCTTGGCGAAGTGACGCAGCGTAGAAGTCGCGTCGGACCCGCACAGCAGCACCACGTCGGCGGTGCCGGCCATGATCTCGCCGGCGAATTCGGTCAGCAGCTTCTGCGGCCCCTGACCGCCCACCTTGTCCAGCACCGCGCGAGCCGGCTCCGCCCCGATCAAACGCGCAACGGACCGAGGGAAGTTGTTGGACTTGCCTAGCGGCGCAGGGGCTTTCGGAATCGAGATCTCAAACTGGCGGGTGGCCACCACCGCGTCGATGGCCGACGCGACCTGCTCTGAGCTCGCTCCGCAGTCCACCAAGGCCGCCTGCGCCGCGGCTGCGGCCAGCTCCACCGGCGACATCGCCCGGTAGTCGGCGTCGTCGATGTGCTCGGCGGCCTGCCCGACGCCGACGACGACGGGAGTGCGGGGGTCAATGCTCACGGTTTCACCTCACCACAAATGCCGACCGTGCCGTCTCATACGCGACGCGCTGTTGGCGGCGTACGAAACGGCACGGTCGGGGTTGTTCTTACCTACAGGCTCTCGAGGATCTGTCGAGCCAGGGCCGCGGTGGCCGACGGGGTCTTGCCCACCTTCACCCCGGCAGCCTCCAGTGCCTCCTGTTTGGCGGCCGCGGTGCCCGACGAGCCCGACACGATGGCGCCGGCGTGGCCCATGGTCTTGCCCTCCGGCGCGGTGAACCCGGCCACGTAGCCGACGACCGGCTTGGTGACGTGGGCCTTGATGTAGGCCGCGGCCCGCTCCTCGGCGTCGCCGCCGATCTCGCCGATCATCACGATGACCTTGGTCTCGGGGTCCTTCTCGAACGCCTCGATGGCGTCGATGTGGGTGGTGCCGATCACCGGGTCGCCGCCGATGCCGATGGCGGTGGAGAAACCGAAGTCCCGCAGCTCGTACATCATCTGGTAGGTCAGGGTGCCCGACTTCGACACCAGACCGATCGGGCCGGTGCCCGAGATGTTGGCCGGGGTGATGCCGACCAGGCATTCACCCGGGGTGATGATGCCGGGGCAGTTGGGCCCGATGATCCGGGTCTTCTCACCCTTGTCCACGTTGTAGGCCCACGCGTAGGCGCTGTCCTGCACCGGGATGCCCTCGGTGATGACGACCAGCAGCGGGATCTCGGCGTCGATGGCCTCGATCATGGCGTCCTTGGAGAAGGCCGGCGGCACGAAAGCGATCGACACGTCCGCGCCGGTCTCCTTCATGGCCTCGGCGACGCTGCCGAACACCGGCAGCTCGACGTCGGCGCCATCCTTATCCTTGTGCGCCACCGTGGTGCCGGCCTTGCGGGCGTTGACGCCGCCGACGATCTGGGTGCCGGCCGCGAGCATCCGCGCGGTGTGCTTGGTCGCCTCGGCACCGGTGATGCCCTGGACGATGACCTTGCTGTCCTTGTTGACGAAGATCGACATGACTTAAGCGTCCTTTCCGGCTGCGAAAGCCAGTTCGGCGGCCTTGTCGGCGGCCTCGTCCATGGTGGCGACGACGGTCACCAGCGGGTGGTTTGCCTCGGCCAGGATCGCCCGGCCCTCCTCGACGTTGTTGCCGTCGAGGCGCACCACCAGCGGCTTGGTCGCGGCGTCACCGAGGATCCCCAGCGCCGACACGATGCCGTTGGCCACCGCGTCGCAGGCGGTGATCCCGCCGAACACGTTGACGAACACGCTCTTGACCTGCTTGTCACCCAGGATGACGTCCAGGCCGGCGGCCATCACCTCGGCGGAGGCCCCGCCGCCGATGTCGAGGAAGTTGGCCGGCTTCACGCCGCCGTGCTTCTCACCGGCGTAGGCGGTGACGTCCAGCGTCGACATGACCAGGCCGGCGCCGTTACCGATGATGCCGACCTCACCATCGAGCTTGACGTAGTTCAGGTCGTGCTCTTTGGCCTTGATCTCCAGCGGGTCGGTCGCGTCCAAGTCGGCGAACTCGGCGTGGCCGGGCTGACGGAACTCGGCGTTGCCGTCCAGGGTGACCTTGCCGTCCAGCGCCAGGATCTGGTCGTCGGGGGTGCGAACCAGCGGGTTGACCTCCACCAGGGTGGCGTCTTCGGCGACGAAGACCTCCCACAGCTTCTGGATGGTCACCGCGGCGGCGTCGAGCACCTCGGCCGGCAGATGGCCCTGCTCGGCAATCGAGCGAGCGAACGCCAGGTCGACACCCTTGACGGCGTCCACCGGCACCTTGGCCAGCCGCTCCGGCTTCGTCGCGGCGACCTCTTCGATCTCCATGCCGCCCTCGACCGAGCACATGGCCAGGTAGGTGCGGTTGGAGCGGTCGAGCAGGAAGGAGATGTAGTACTCCTCGGCGATGTCGCTCGCCTCGGCCACCAGCAGCTTCTTGACGATGTGACCCTTGATGTCCAGGCCGAGAATGTTCTGCGCGTGGGTCAGCGCGTCGTCCGGGGTGGCGGCGTACTTGACGCCACCGGCCTTACCGCGGCCGCCGGCCTTGACCTGGGCCTTGACCATGACCGGTCGACCGATCTCGGTGGCGATGGCCTTGGCGTCCTCAGCCGAGGTGGTTACTCGACCAGGAGTGGTGGGCACGTTGTGCTTGGCGAACAGCTCCTTCGCCTGATACTCGAAAAGATCCATGGGCTCACTGTCTTATTACGGGTAGCCGGAAGGCCGGCACTGTCGGATTGTGAGAGATTTCGCTCCCGAGGCACTGTATCGAGCCTGCGCCGGGGTTCCCTCCTCGCGTACCACTGCTGTGGCACATCTCACCGCCAGAAAAACGTGATTCGTTTCACATTAACGCCGGGATTCGGGCGATAGCTTGCCACGCCCCAGCGGGAGTGGTTACCGTCACCAAGTCCAGGTCTTTATAACGTTCTGATCACGACCAGAGGAACTTCCAGGCTGATGCAGCACGGTGCACCGATGCGTCCGGTTTCCGGTGGGGCTCTCCCTCGACGTCGAAACGGCGCTACGGCAGCTGCGATCCGCCCGTCGGCACCCAGTCCCACCGAGGTCACCGACATCATCCCGTTCAACGAGTTCGGCTGGCCCGAGGACGACTTCAGCGAAGACGTGTTCGACGAGGCGTCGGACGTATTGCTGGCCCCTGAGCTCGACGACATGACCGACACCGACAACATGCCGGTTCTGCAGTTGGCGTTCCCCCGCGGCGGCTATTCGGACAGCTACTACCGTCCGCACGGGGCGGCCCAGCTGCCCCCGCGCCGCGGTAAGCACCGCAGCCAGCCCGCCAGTGCTGTCAAGAGTCGCGTGATGATCGCGGCGATGGCCGCCGGTGCGGCCGCTGCCGCCGCGCACGCCGCCACCCACCAGTCCGACGAGACCGTTGCCCGACCGGCCGTGCTGGCGGCCAGCAAGACCGCGCTAAACAACGGCACCACGACGTCCAGCCACGGCTTGCAGATGATCACGGTGAAGGCTGCGGCCAGCGTCGTCGTGCACAACGAGGAGCTGGCCAAGGGCATGGCGTTCGCTCAGGAGCGCGCCGAGCGTGAAGCCCGGCTGCAGCGCCCGTTGTTCGTCGCCCCCACCCAGGGCGCGTTCACCTCGAACTTCGGCTACCGCTGGGGCGTGCTGCACGCCGGAATCGACATCGCCAACGCCATTGGCACCCCGATCCTGGCGGCCTCTGACGGCGTGGTGATCGAGTCGGGTCCCAGTGCGGGTTACGGCATGCTGGTCAAGCTGCGCCACTCCGACGGAACCGTGACGCTCTACGGCCACATCAACCGGTCGCTGGTCAGCGTGGGTGAGCGGGTGATGGCGGGCGACCAGATCGCCGAGATGGGCAATCGCGGCTACTCGACCGGTCCGCACCTGCACTTCGAGGTGCTGCAGAACGGCACCAACCGGATCGACCCGACTTCTTGGCTCGCCAAGCGCGGGATCAATTTCGCCTGATACGACGGCGCCGGCCTGTCCCCCGCAAGCGGGTGGTGCGCCAGCGCCCGGCTCCATCGCGCTTGCCGGCGCCGCTAGCCTGGAATGGTGAGCGACCGCCACCAGCCACCGACCGGCGCCAGTTCCTCCAGACCCTCCGGGACCGATCCGGCGAGTCCTCCCAGCCGCATCATCCGCCGGGCACCCACCGGCGCCATCCCGATCGTCACCGGCTCGGGCCGGATACCGCCGGCCATCCAGCCCAGCCCCGCGGCATTGCCGGCGCAGTTCCCGTCAGCCGGCGTCGCGATCAGTGCCTGCGTGCTCGCCCTGATCGGCTGTTGGGCCACCTCGGTGGTCTCCACCGATCTGATCGCCAGCTGGTGGCATACCGACCGGCTGTTCTGTGTCGCGGTGGGTTTCTTGAGTCCCGACTCAAATCCGGCAGTTAGCGAGCCTCGACGCAGGAGAGGCGAAGCTGGACTGCCGACTCAAATCCGGCAGTTAGCGAGCCTCGACGCAGGAGAGGCGAAGCTGGACTGCCGACTCAAATCCGGCAGTTAGCGAGCCTCGACGCAGGAGAGGCGAAGCTGGACTGCCGACTCAAATCCGGCAGTTAGCGAGCCTCGACGCAGGAGAGGCGAAGCTGGACTGCCGACGAAAATCGGCAGTTAGCGGGACTGCCGACTCAAAACTTCGGCAGTTAGAGCTTGGTCACCGGCGCATGGTTGTGCATCAGCTTGACCCGCCCGGAACTGCCGAAGTCGATCAGCGACATCGCCGACTCGCCGACCCCGGAGACTTCCTCCACCCGCCCCAGGCCGTACTTGTCATGGGTGACCCGATCCCCCGGCGCCAACACCAGTAACGGCCGGCTGCCCGATCGGCTCGGTGCCGGTCTGGGGGTCCCGAACCGGCCCGCGCCGCTGACCGGAGCGCTCGGCGAGGCGGTGACGTCGGTCCGGCGCCAATCGATGAGCTGCTGCGGGATCTCCCGTAGGAATCGCGACTCCGGGTTCAACATCGGCTGTCCCCATGACGAACGCACCTTGGCCCGGCTCAGATACAGCCGTTGCCGTGCTCGGGTCAGGCCGACGTAGGCCAGCCGCCGTTCCTCGGACAGCTCGCGGGCATCCCCCAGCGAGCGCATGTGCGGGAACATGCCGTCCTCCCAGCCGACGACGAACACCACTGGGAACTCCAGCCCTTTGGCGGTGTGCAGCGTCATCAGGGTGACCATGCCCGACCCGTGCTCGGGGATCTCGTCGGTATCGGCGATCAGCGAGACCCGCTCCAGAAACGCCGCCAGCACCCCGACATCAGGTACATCCTCCTCATCGAGGCCGCCGTCTTGGTCAGCGAGTGCGTTGGCCCGGTCGATGCTGAACTCGTGTGCGACGCTGACGAGCTCGTTGATGTTGTCCAGACGGGCCAGATCCTGCGGATCGGTCGAAGCCTCCAGCTCGGCGCGGTAGCCGGTGCGGTCCAGCACCAGCTCCACCAGGCCACCGAGGTCGTCGTCGCCGGTGTTCAGATGCGCCCGCAATTCCTCCAGCATCGCCACGAAGGCGGCGATCGCGTTCTGCGAACGGCTGTTGAGCATCGGCACGCCGCCCTCTGCGGCAGCAGCCAGCGCCGCGGCGAACCCCGTGCCGGTGTTCTCCGCATGCACCGACACGCAGGCCTCGGCACGGTCGCCGATACCGCGGCGCGGGGTGTTGAGGATGCGCCGCAGGCTCACCGCGTCGCCGGGATTGTCGAGCACTCGCAGGTAGGCGATGATGTCGCGGATCTCTTTGCGTTCGTAGAAGCGCACGCCGCCAACGACTTTGTACGGGATACCGCTGCGGATGAACACCTCTTCCAGCGACCGCGAAGCGTTGTTGGTGCGGTAGAACACCGCGACGTCGCTGTAGTTGACCGCGCCCGCATCGGTCAGCTCATCGATCTCCTGAGCGACGAACCGCGCCTCGTCGTGTTCGTTGTCGGCGACGTAGCCGACGATCAGCTCGCCGTCACCGGCGTCGGTCCACAGTCGCTTCTCCCGGCGCCCGGAGTTGTAGGCGATCACCGCATTGGCCGCCGAGAGGATGTTCTGCGTGGAGCGGTAGTTCTGCTCCAACAGGATGGTGGTCGCGTCGGGGTAGTCGCGCTCGAAATCCTCGATGTTGCGGATGGTGGCGCCCCGGAAGGCGTAGATCGACTGATCGGCATCACCGACCACGCACAGTTCCGCCGGCGGCAGGTCGTCGCCGCCCGCGCCGGCCTGCGGTCCGTGCCCCGCAAGCTCGCGCACAAGCATGTACTGGGCATGGTTGGTGTCCTGATACTCGTCGACCAGGATGTGCCGGAATCGGCGCCGGTAGTGCTGGGCGATCTCCGGAAAGGCCTGCAGAATCGCGACCGTCTCACCGATCAGGTCGTCGAAGTCCAGCGCGTTGGCCGACCGCAGCCGGCGCTGATACTCCGCGTAGACCGAAGCCACCACCCGGCTCAGGTCATCGGAGCTCTCGGTGAGGTCGGCCAGCGCCCGGTCCGGGTCGATCAGTTCGTTCTTCAGGTTGGAGATCGCATTGGCCAGCAACCGGGGCGAGTGCCGCTTGACGTCCAGGCCCATGTCGCGGCCGATCATCAACAGCAGCCGCCGCGAATCGTCGGCGTCATAGATCGAGAAGTTCGAGTTCAGCCCCGGAACGACCGAGGCCTGGTTACGCAGGATCCGCACGCAGGTGGAGTGGAACGTCGACACCCACATCACCCGGGCCCGGGGCCCGACCAGACTCGACACCCGCTCGCGCATCTCCGCGGCGGCCTTGTTGGTGAAGGTGATCGCCAGGATCTGCCCCACTCCGACGTCGCGGGCGGCCAGCAGATAGGCGATACGCCGGGTGAGCACCGCAGTCTTTCCCGAGCCGGCCCCGGCCACGATCAGCAGCGGGGAGCCCTCGTGCAGCACGGCCCGGCGCTGCTGCGGGTTGAGCCCGTCGAGGAGGTGATCGGTCTGCGGAGTCGCGTGCACTGTCATATCGCAACCCAACGTACCGCCGCCCGACGACACTCTTTGCGCTGGCACGACCCTTAGTGGCAGACTCGGTTCGTGCTCGACATGCAGCGTCGATTTTTTTACGGGTACCGATCAGCGGTGCCCGTGGTTTAGCTGCAACGCCAAGCCCCGCGGTCCGCTTCGCCGACCCGGGGCTCGTCTGTTGTGTGAGGCCGGATCGCCGATGGGACCAGAAACCACCAACAGCGAGAACCTGGAGTTTTGATCATGTCTGCCCAACCCCAACAGCTGCCCGACATTGACGAGCTGCGCCATGAGATCGACCGGCTCGACGCCGAGATCCTGGCCGCGGTGAAGCGCCGCACCGAGATCTCGCAGGAGATCGGTAAGGCCCGGATGGCGTCCGGCGGCACCCGCCTGGTGCACAGCCGCGAGATGAAGGTGCTCGAGCGCTACAGCGAGCTCGGCCAGGACGGCAAGGACCTGGCGATGCTGTTGCTGCGGCTCGGCCGCGGCCGGCTCGGCCACTAAAGCGCCGCGCCCGGCGCCGCACCGGCGACGGCGACCCGCCGCTAATGTCGGAGTATGAGCCCCGTTCCCCAGAGCACGGACATCTCCACCACGCCGGCCTGGAACGCGTTGCGCAAGCATCAGCAGCAGATCGGCGACACCCACCTACGTGAGTTCTTCGCCGACGATCCCGGCCGCGGCACACGGTTCACCGTCACCGTCGGTGATCTCTACATCGACTACAGCAAGCACCGGATCACCTCCGAGACCGTGCGCCTGCTGGTCGACCTAGCCAGGACGGCCGGCCTGGAGGACCGGCGCGACGCGATGTTCGCCGGGGTGCACATCAACACGTCCGAGGACCGGGCGGTGCTGCACACCGCGCTGCGGCTGCCGCGCACCGCCGATCTACACGTCGACGGCCAGGATGTCGTGGCCGACGTGCACGCCGTGCTCGACGCGATGGGCGATTTCACCGACCGGTTGCGCGGCGGCGAATGGACCGGTGCCACGGGCAAGCGGATCGAGACCGTGGTCAATATCGGTATCGGCGGCTCGGATCTGGGTCCGGTGATGGTGGACCGGGCGTTGCGCCACTACGCCGACGGCGGCGTCTCGGCACGGTTCGTCTCCAACGTCGACCCGGCCGACCTGACCGCGAAACTGGCCGGCCTGGATCCGGCCACCACACTGTTCGTCGTCGCCTCCAAGACGTTCTCGACCCTGGAGACGTTGACCAACGCGACTGCGGCCCGCCGCTGGCTCACCGATGCCCTGGGCGACGCGGCGGTGTCCAAGCATTTCGTTGCGGTCTCCACCAACGCGGTGCTGGTCGAGGAGTTCGGCATTGACACCGCGAACATGTTCGGGTTCTGGGACTGGGTCGGCGGTCGCTACTCGGTGGACTCGGCGATCGGCCTGTCGGTGATGGCGGTTATCGGCCGGGAGCGCTTCGCGGAGTTCCTGTCCGGTTTCCATATCGTCGACGAGCACTTCCGCACCGCGCCTTTGGAATCCAATGCGCCGGCCCTGCTGGGCCTGATCGGGGTGTGGTACTCCAACTTCTTCGGCGCGCAGTCCCGCGCGGTGCTGCCCTACTCCAACGATCTGAATCGCTTCGCCGCCTACCTGCAGCAGCTCACCATGGAATCCAACGGCAAGTCAGCCCGCGCCGACGGCACACCGGTCAGCACCGATACCGGCGAAATCTATTGGGGCGAGCCGGGAACCAATGGCCAGCACGCGTTCTACCAACTGCTGCACCAGGGCACCCGGCTGATCCCGGCCGACTTCCTGGGCTTCTCCCAACCCGTCGATGACCTGCCCACCGCAGACGGCACCGGCAGCATGCACGACCTGTTGATGAGCAACTTCTTCGCCCAGACCCAGGTGCTGGCGTTCGGCAAGAGCGCCGAGGAGATCGCCGCCGAAGGCACTCCCGCAGATGTCGTGCCGCACAAGGTCATGCCCGGAAATCGCCCGACGACCTCGATCTTGGCTACCCAGCTGACACCGTCGGTGCTGGGCCAGCTGATCGCCCTCTACGAACACCAGGTGTTCACCGAGGGTGTGGTGTGGGGCATCGACTCCTTCGACCAGTGGGGAGTGGAGCTGGGCAAGACTCAGGCCAAGGCGCTGCTGCCGGTGCTCACCGACGACGCTGCTCCACCGTCCCAGACCGACAGTTCCACCGATGCGCTGGTGCGCCGCTACCGATCGGAGCGGGGCCGGGCGACCTAGACCCGGCCTTCGGCATTTCCCTCACCCTGACTTTTTTCGGCGGCCGCCGCCCGCCATGCACTGTGCGCAGGGATCGTCCCGTGCCAGGAGCGTGCCGCGGCGGCATCGCCCACAGCGCTCCGGTGCGTATGACGGCGGCCAGCAGCAGAGCGCATCTGGCCCTGACCGAAGCCTGCTCCGGGCCGAATTATCGCTGTTGACAATGGGTTTTGCCTCCTGCTTCAGGACGGGCGACGACGGACCGCCAGCGCTGCGGGGCTGAGTGCACGTCTGCCCAGTCGCGGAGCGGCAGGCGCTACCGCCGCTTTGCAGAGGCGACCCGACAGCACAGTCGGTGGCCGCCGGGTGAACTCCGGCCGGGAAAAACCTATCGCGGCACGACAAAGATTTCGGCACCCAGGTTTCCTTAAGCTACGCGCCATGCAGATGCCACGCCGGGTTGGGCAGAGCGCCGCAATGGCGTTCGGCCGCCGCGGAGCCCTCGGGAGCGGCTTGGCGGGCTTTGCACACTGTTGTCGCTGACTCCCCTGCCACTTGCTAATTCTCGGTAGTCACTTTCGGTGACCGGTGCCGAACATCTCGGGCATTGGAAGGCCAGCATGCACTCTTCTTTCGGATCCAGCCGATGACAGTCACAACTCCTCTCGACCCGGCGCCACGCGTCGACCCCGACACGGACGTGGTGGACACCGCCGCTGCGCTGCCTGCCGCTCCGAACCGGTCCGTCGTCACCCCGCTGCGCATCGGCGTGACGACGCTGTGGTTGTCGTTGATCGTGCTGCTGCCGTTGGTCGCCATCGCGTGGCAAGCCGGCGGTAGAGGCTGGAACGGCTTCCGGCTGGCCGTCACCTCGCACGCGGCGCTCGAATCATTCCGCGTGACATTGACCATTTCGGTCCTGGTCACCGTGCTCGATGTGGTGTTCGGCTTGGCGACCGCCTGGGTGTTGGTGCGCGACGACTTCGTCGGAAAAGGAGTCATCGATGCGCTGATCGATCTGCCTTTTGCACTGCCGACAATCGTCACCAGCTTGGTGATGCTCGCCCTCTACGGCAACTCCAGTCCGATCGGCATTCACCTGCAGCACACCCCACCCGGCGTCGCGATGGCACTGGCCTTCGTCACGTTGCCACTGGTGGTCCGTGCCGTCCAGCCGGTGCTGATGGAGATCGACCGCGATGTCGAGGAGGCGGCCGCGGCCCTCGGCGCGACGCGCCTGGTCACCTTCAAGACGGTGGTGCTGCCGTCCCTGCAACCGGCGTTGTTGACCGGTGCCGGACTTGCGTTTTCGCGGTGCGTAGCCGAGTTCGGCTCGGTCGTGACGATCGGCGGCGCCGTGCCGGGCAAGACCGAGGTGTCGTCGCAGTGGATTCGCTCGCTGATCGAGAACGATGACCACACCAGCGCGGCGGCGATTTCGATCGTGTTGTTGGCGATCTCGTTCGCCGTGCTGGTGCTGCTGCGGACCGTGGGTGGGCGGGCGGCCAAGCGCGAGGAGGACGCCGAGTGACGGCCCGCTTGGAGAAGCATCACGTTCTGCGCTTCACCGTCTTGACCTATATCGGTGTCATGCTGATCGCTCCGGTGTCGGTGATTCTGTACCGAACGTTTGAGCACGGGTTAGCCCAGTTTTGGGCCTGGATCAGCACCCCCGCGGCGATCTCGGCGCTGAAACTGTCGCTGCTATTGGTGATCATCGTGGTTCCGCTGAATGCCTTGTTCGGCGTTTCGACATCGATCCTGCTGGTACGCAACAAATTCCGCGGCCGATCAACCCTTCAGGCGATCCTGGACCTGCCGTTTGCGGTCTCTCCCATCATCGTCGGGGTCGCCCTGATCGCACTGTGGGGATCGTCGGGGGCGCTGGGCTTCGTCGAGAACCACCTGGGGTTCAAGATCATCTTCGGGCTGCCCGGGATGGTGCTGGCCAGCATCTTCGTCACGCTGCCGTTCGTGGTGCGCGAGGTTCAGCCGGTGCTCGTGGAGATCGGAATCGAACAGGAGCAGGCCGCGGCGACTCTCGGTTCCAATGCGTGGCAAACGCTTTGGCGGGTCACGCTGCCATCGATCCGGTGGGGACTGACCTACGGCGTGGTGTTGACCACGGCGCGCACACTCGGCGAGTTCGGCGCGGTCATCATGGTGTCATCGAATCTGCCGGGTCACTCCCAGACCCTGACTCTGTTGGTCAACGATCGCTACCACCGCGGGGCCGAGTACGGCGCCTACGCCGTGTCCACGCTTCTGATGGGGGTGGCCGTTGCGTTCCTGATCGCCAAGGCGGTGCTGCTGATCTACCGCCGGCGAGCCAAAGCCATGCAGTGGATGGCCCGCTGAGGCGAGCGGGAACCGATCACGCGAAGCGCTTGGTGTACCGCGGCGGCATGCGGCGCAACAGCCAGACCAGCGGGGCCCACGGCCAGGACGGGACCACGGCCCGGCCGGTTTCGCGTTCGATCGCACGCACCATGGCCTTGACCCCCGATTCGTTGTCCACCATCAACAGGGTGGACGCCGATTTCGCGGTCATCTCCGATTCGATGTAGCCCGGTTCCAGCACGGTCACCTTGATCGGTCCGCGCGAGTACTCCGCACGCAGCGACTCCCCCAGCGACGACACCCCGGCTTTGCTGGCGGCGTATGCGGCCTTCACGCCCGGAACACCTTTGTTGCCCAACACCGATGAGATCAGCACCAGGTGGCCGCTGCCGGCAGCCTTGAATATCTCCAGCGCGGTCTCTATCTGCACCAGTGCAGCCACCAGGTTCGTTTCAACGGTGGCCTTGTTGGCCCACAGCTTGCCGGATCCGAGCGGTGCGCCCTTGCCGACGCCGGCATTGACGATGACCCGGTCTATTCCACCCAACTCGGCGGCGAAATGGTTGAACACCTTGGGTATTTCGTCGTGGTCATTTACATCCAGCGCGGCCACCGCTACATTGATTCCTGGAAACTTGTCTGTCAGTTCGGCTTTCAGTTCATCAAGCCGGTCGGTCCGGCGGGCGCACAGGGCCAGGTCACGTCCCTGCGCAGCGAAAACGCGGGCCATGCCGGCGCCCAGTCCTGAACTGGCACCGGTGATGAGGATTCTCTGACGGGTCACCAGGGCAGCTTAACGGCGCTGGCAGCCTGCCGAAGTCACGTCGAAGAATTACTTGAGCAGTCGCGACATCCGCCGATCGGCCAGCACCTTTCCACCGGTCTGGCAGGTCGGGCAGTACTGAAATGACTTATCGGCGAAAGAAATTTCCCGAACCGTGTCGGCGCATACCGGGCACGGCAGCCCGGTTCGGGCATGAACCCGCAGACCGGAACGTTTCTCCCCCTTCAAGGTGGCGGCCTGTTGGCCGACCGAGCGGGTGACGGCGTCGGCCAGCACGGTGTGCATGGCCTCGTGCAACGCGCTCAGTTGGTCTGCCGACAGCTTGCCGGCGGTGGCGAATGGCGACAGCCGGGCGGTGTGCAGGATCTCGTCGCTGTAGGCGTTGCCGATTCCGGCGATCACCTTCTGGTCGGTCAGGACGGTTTTGATGCGACCGGTATTGCCGGCCAGCAATCCAGCCAGCTCCTCGGCGTTGACCGCCAGCGCGTCCGGCCCCAGTGTGGCGATACCCGGCACCTTCAGCGGGTCGTCGACCAACCAGACCGCCAGCCTCTTCTGGGTGCCGGCTTCGGTCAGATCGAAGCCGGGGGCCTGCCCCGGGACGCCCAGGTGCACCCGCAGCGCAATCGGTCCCTTACCCGGTCGCAGCGGCGCCGCCGCCAGCTGATCCGACCAGCGCAGCCAACCCGCCCTGGACAGGTGGGCGATCAAGAACAGCTCACCGGCCTGCAATCCCAGATACTTGCCCCAGCGGTGCGCGCCGGTCACCTGCTGACCGTGCAACGCCGTCGGCGGCGGGTCGAAGGTTTTGAGCACCGACAGCGCCGCCACATCGATCCGGCCGATGGCGCAATCGACGGCGTGCCGCCGCAGGTGATCGGCGAGTGCTTCGACCTCGGGCAGCTCCGGCATGCCCCCGAGTCTGCCCGTTTCCCCGGCGGCGCGCCCGACTCTTCGGCGCGTGGTAGCGGGAGGCTATCCCGTCGCCGCGGCGGGGCTCACCACGACCGAGACCGTGACGGCGCCGGAGTCCGAGGCGACGGCCAGTTCAGCGGCATTGGCTGCCGAGACGACGTGCCCACCGCTGACGACGACGTCGTAGCCGCCGGGGTAGGCGAGCGCCGGCACCGAAATAGTGGTGATGGAGCCGTCGGCAAAGCTGCCCGACCCATTCGCCATCGCGGTGGAATAGCTGAAGTGCAGGGCGCCGTCGACCATTGACCAGTTTGTCGGGGTTCCGGAAACCACCTGGGGATAGGGCTCGGCCAACAGGCCCAACTTCGCGGCGTCCACGTTGTCCCCGGTCGGCGCCACCGCGGGGTCGTGGACCAGCCACCCATGGCCACCCCCGGTGGTGGTGATGTCACCCCGGTCGCTGTACTCCCACTCGGTCCACCCGATGAAATTCTTGTCGGCGGCCCGCATGGTGGCGCTGATGGTGTCGAGGCTGCCGCCGGAGCCGAATTCGCTCATGAACGACGGGATGCCGTGGGCGTTCGCGTATGCCATGGCGTTGTGCACGGGTATGTCGGTCAGCGGCCCGACGTAGCCGAGGTAGTTGTGAAACGAGAAGACGGTGTTGGGGTCGTCGACCGTGCCCAGGCTGATCGGGAACGCCAAGCCGTTGATGACCGCGGGCTCGAAGAACACCGGGGTGTGCGGGTCGACGGCCCGGATCGCGGCGTCCACCTGGTTGTAGAACGGGGTCAGCTCCTGGGTGCCGAAGTGCGAGCTGAACAGGCTCGCCAGGGTCTGGGAACCCGCGGCCGGTTCGTTCATGATCCCGTAGCCGGCCACCCCGGGATTGCCCTTGAAGTAGTCGGCCACGTGCTCCCACATCAGCGCGTAATGGTTCTGCAGCCCGACCTGATCGGGCGCCTGCGAGTTGGACCAGAACTCATCCCAGGCGTGGTTGCTCGCGGGATTGAGCAGTCCGTTGAGCAGGAAGCCGAAGTCGAGGTTGGGCACACCGCCGTCCTGCGCCGCCCAGTCGGGGGCTCCTTCGCCGGCGAACTTGGCGCCGTAGTCGTCCTGGTGCAGGTCGAGGATGCCGGTGATGCCGTGGTTGTGCAGGATCTGCACGGTCTGGGCGATCGACGCGAGGTAGGCGTCGTCGAAAACGCCGGGTTGTGGCTCCACCCCAGCCCAGATGACGCCCAGGCGAACCACATTGAACCCGTTGTCGGCGAGGAAGGCCGCGTCGTCGTCACCGAACCCGATCGCCGAGGGTTCATACGGCGCAAGCTTGTACACCTCGTTGAGGCCGTGCAGGATGACGACCTGCCCGTCAGCGTTGGTGATCCAGCCGCCTGTGCTGGCCAGAGCCGCCGGGCCCACCGGGCTCCGGGTGGGATCGGTGCCGTAGTGGCCGACCGCGCCGTGGGTGCCGAGCGCGCTGCCGTTGCCGCCCGCACCGCCCAGCGCCGGCAAGCCCGTGGCAGGCCCGCCGATTCCGCTGTCGCCGCCGTCGCCGCCGTGACCGCCGCTGCCCAGTAGTCCGATGCCGTCGCCGCCATCGCCGCCGTGAGCGCCATCAGCCCCGCTGCCGCCGGCACCGCCCGCACCGCCGATCCCGAACAGCAGCCCGGCCGCGTTGCCGCCGGCCCCGCCGACACCACCTGTTGCGCCCGACGCATCGCCCCCGGTGCCGCCGGCACCACCGACGCCGAGCAACACGCCGCCCGATCCGCCGACGCCCCCGGCTGCCCCCGCGCCGCCGGCACCGCCGATACCTCCGTTGCCGAGCAGTCCCGCCGCTCCGCCCGCGCCGCCGGCGACCTGGTCGGTGGTGCTGTCATAACCGGCCCCGCCGTCACCGAACAGCCAGCCGCCCGCAGCGCCGTCGACGTGCTGCGCGGTGCCGGCGGCCCCGTTGGCCACCATGGGCCCTAGACCGACCGCCTCACTGAGCTGGTTCAGCCCGTCAATCAGCGGCGTGAGCGTCGCGCTGTGAATCCAATTCTCGATTCCGGTGTGCAGTGGGGTGTAGATGTTCTGGTCGAACCAGGCTGTCGCATCGAATACCGAAGTGTCGGCGCCGCCCGGCCAGCTCAGGCCGGCGAAAGCCGCCTCCCAGTGTGCGGAGTCGAAGAAGGTGTCCCAGGCCGCTGGCGTCGCCAACGCCTCCCAATCAAGACCCCCGGTTGCCGCGTCCACGAACGGCGCCAGCACCTGATCGAGCACCTCGTCGACGACGTCGGCACGCGCCACCGGGGCCGCCGCCAGCGGCAGCGTGGGCAGATTCAGCAACGCCGCGATCGCCGCGGTCACGCCTACACGACTCATCTCGGACGGCCCCCCACCCACTGAAAACAGCATGAGATTCAGCTAAGGAGCAACGTTCCACCGGTCGCATTCCCTGTCAACCCGTTCCGCTCGCCGCCGTTCGTTGCGACCATGTTGATCGTGTCGGAAGCGTTGGCGGGGAGGGAATCCGAAGTCCGCGCGATATCGGACTTCCTTGCCCAGGTCGGGGACGGCCCAGCGGGGTTGCTGTTGGAGGGCGAGCCGGGCATCGGAAAGACGTCCTTGCTGGTCGGCGCCACCGACCAAGCCTTGAGTCGGGGGTTTCGGGCGTTGTCAGCACGCGGTTCGCCGGCCGAGGTCAGCTATGCCTATTCGGCGGTGGCGGACCTGTTGAGCGGGGTCGATGAGGCAGCGTTGGCTCAGTTGCCCGACATGCACCGCCTGGCCCTGGAGCGCGCGCAGCTGGGTGATGTGGCCGCCGGACCGGTTACCGACGAACGCGTGGTCGGAACGGCCTTCTTGACGGTGATCCAGCACCTCAGCGCCCAGGCGCCGGTTTTGCTGGCCATCGATGATGCGCAATGGCTGGATCGCTCGAGCAAGGCGGTGATCAGCTACGCCGCCCGCCGACTCAGCGGACGAGCCCGAATGCTGGCCACCGTCCGCCTCGGGGATCCGGACTCGCTCGACATCCAGTCGCGGCTGCAGTTCCGCCGGCCGGAGGCGCTTACCCGGCTGCGCATCCGGCCGCTGCCGCTGGGCGGCTTGCATGCCCTGATCGCCGCGCGGCTGGGGCACACGCTGCCACGCCCGACGATCACCCGCATCCACGACATCTCCGGCGGTAACCCGTTCTTCGCACTCGAACTCGCGGCGCGCACGGCGGCCGGCGAATCCGATGCCATCGTCGATCTGCCGGACACGTTGTCGGCGCTGGTGCGCGGCCGAATCGGGGACGCCGGCGACGAGGAGTCCACGGTATTGCTGGCAGCGGCGTCCACGGCGGCGCCGACCGTCGAATTGATCGCCCAAGGCACCGCCTTGACCACAGCTCGTGTTGTCGAGTTGCTGGACTCGGCGGCAAGCCGCGCGATCGTCGGCCTCGACGGGAACAGGGTGCGGTTCACCCATCCGCTGTTCGCCACCGGGGTCTACACCGGCGCCACACCTGCGCGGCGGCGGGCCATGCATCGCCGGCTCGCCGATGTCATCGATCAGCCCGAGATCAAGGCACGCCATCTGGCCCTGTCCGCGAGCAGCGGTGATCAGCTGACCTTGTCGACGCTCGACGCGGCCGCCGAATCCACGTCCGCGCGAGGCGCACCGGCGGTGGCCGCCGAATTGATCGAGCTGGCGATCAACTTGGGCGGTGACACCCCGCAGCGACGGGTCCGCGCCGGAGAGCTGCAGTTCCGCGCCGGATCACTGGTTGCCGCACGTCGGCATCTGCAGACCGCCTTGAAAGACGTACCTTCAGGAGCACTGCGGTCGATGGCACTGCTGTGGTTGGGCGCGGTGCTGGGATACGACGACGACACGGTGGGTTCCGCGGAATCGATGGCCGCGGCGGCCGATGAGGCCGGCGACAACGCCGCACTGCGGCTGCTGTGCCTGCTGCGCTTGGTCCTGCCGCTGGCCATGCTCGGCCGGCTCGACGATGCGGTCGCACGCGCCGACGAGGCCGTCGAACTCGCGAATCAACTTGGCGTGCCGAACCTGCGGAGCCAGGCGTTGTCGATCATGGTTTTCGCCAAATTCGCACGCGGGCTCGGCGAAGATCGCGACGCCCTGCAGCTGGCACTGGAGCTGGAGGACCCGCACGGCGGCGCGTCCACCTGGTTTCGGGCCAGCGGCGCCGCGGCAATGATGCCGGCCTACCGCGGCGACCTCGAGAGCGCGCTGACACGCATGCGCGCACTACAGCAACAGTTGCGCGAGGGCGGCACCGAGGTGGACATTCTCTGGGCGGCCGTTCGGATTTCCATGATCACGCTGTGGGCGGGCCGATATCAGGAGGCAGATGCTGCGGCACGCGAGGCGGTCGAGCGCGCCGAGCAGATGGATGGCCGGCTGGCGCTGGTCACCGCCTGGACGGTCCAGGCTGCGGTCGCGGCATACACCGGCCGCGAAACCGAAGCACGCAATGCGGTCGCGGCCTCGATCGAGACCGCCGATCGCATCGGGGCACCACTGTTGACCAAAGAACCCAGCCTGATCCTGGGGTTCCTCGAGGTCTCGCTAGAGAACTATCCGGCGGCGCTGGCGGTGCTACAGCCCCTCCTCGACGGATTCCGCACCGCCCCCAGCTGCGATGTCCAAGGCGGCGGATATCTTCCCGACGCCATCGAAACGCTGACCGCGCTGGGTCACATCGACGACGCCGAGCATCTGGTCGACACGCTGGAGCAACACGGCACCATCCATGATTGGCCGTGGACGCTGGCGGTGGCGGCACGCGGCCGGGCCCATGTGCTGGCGGCTCGCGGCGAGTTGCCTGCCGCGCTCGCGGCCCTCGATCGGGCGGTGACACACCATGCGCGGCTGCCGATGCCCTTCGAACAGGCCCGCACCCAGTTACTGCTCGCCACAGTGCAGCGCCGCCGACGACGCCACTCGAGTGCAACGGCGAGCCTGCGCGCGGCGCTGCAGATTTTTCAGCAGCTCGGCGCGCCACTGTGGGCAGCGCGAGCACATGCCGAACTGGGCCGTGTCGATCAGTCCCAGGGTGCCACCGCGACTTTGACCGCCGCAGAGCACCGGGTGGCAACCCTGGCCGCGGATGGCATGTCCAATAAGCAGATCGCGGCGCAGCTCTACATCTCGGCCAAGACCGTCGAAATGAATCTGAGCCGCGTCTACCGCAAACTGGGCATCCGCTCGCGCGCTGGATTGTCCGCGGCATTGGCCGGCGCCCAAGCCACGGACGAGAACTGATCGCCTGCCGTAGTCACCCGCGGCCGGCCGGTCAACCTATCTGGCGATGCGTCCGGCGACTAGCGACAACACCCAGCCCACCAGCGACAAAACGATCGCCGCCCAGATCGCGTCCCACCAGAAATCGGCGATGTAGAGGCCCCAGTGTTTGGCCGTCTTGTCGGTGATCCACGCGGTGATCCACAGCATCAGCGCATTGACCACGATGTGGAACAGCCCCAGGGTGACGATGTACAGCGGTATCGACAGCAGTTGCACCACCGGTTTGATGAAGGCGTTCACCAGACCGAAGATCAAGGCGATGACGAAGATGATGCCCACCCGTTGCAGCGTGGTGTCGCCGCCGACGATCTCGATCCCCGAAACGATCTGAGTGACGATCCACAAGGCGAGTCCGGTCAGCGCAGCGCGGAGCAGGAAGGGTCCCATGCGCAGATCTTGCCACGGGGCAAACGTTGAGAACCTGGCTTTCTCAATTGCGTCGGGTTGGAGCCCGGGACGCCCAGACCCGACTAAAGCCAGCTCCCGGCAGCCTCGGCGCGGGCCCGCACCCCCGCCGTGATCCGGTCGGCGTGCCACCCGGCCTGACGACAAGCCGTCAGCACCGCGTCAGAGGAGTCGGCGGCGACCACCCCGAACAAGGTCTCGTCGCTGGGCGAGCTCAAGGCAACCACCAGCCTCCCGCGCACGGCGACCGCGGCGGATGCCAGCCGGTCGATCACAGCGTCGACGGTTGATTCGCCCAGGTCCGGTTGATACCACTCCACCAAGAAACACTGACGCGCCGCTTCGATGTCGCCCATGCGCCCGACGCTAGCCAACCCGACCCCGCAGCGAATCAGGGTTTTCCCTGGACTCCTCCTGAATTGAGCGCAGCAAACAGCCCGGCACGGGAGCGGATGCCCAACTTGCGGTACACGGCGCTCAGCGTCATCTCGACGGTTTTGGGGGCGATGAACAACTCCGCGGCGATCTGTTTGTTGGACAAGCCCGCTGCCGCGTGTTCGGCGACTCGCCGCTCGGCGGTGGTAAGTCCCGACCCCAGGCCTGCCGCGGCCATCCGGTCCAGCTCGGCACGGGCACGGCGGGCCCACAGCGGAGCCCCCACCCTCTCGAAGGTGGCCAGCGCCGTAGTCAAGCTCGCCTGAGCATCCTGTTTGCGCCGACGACGGCGCTGCACCTGACCCAGCAACAACTGCGTGCGCGCCGTCTCGAACGGCATCGGCAGCCGCCCATGGTGCAGCAGCGCCTCGATGGCCGTCCGCTCTGCGGCTTCGAGCTCTCCCCGCGCAGCCAGCCAGTGGCTGCGCCCGCGGGCGCCAACCGCCAACATCCAGGGCCGATCAAGCCGCGCTCCGTTGGTCTCCAGCGCCACTATCAGCGGTTCGGCCTCGTCGAGACGTCCCAGCGCGGTGAGAGCCTCTACCGCGTCGGGCAGGTATGCGCCGACGACGATCTCGGTGTCGTGATCGGGATCGAATCCGCAGAGCAACGGCTCCAGTGTCGCGACCGCAGCCGCGTAGTCGCCCCGCGACACCTCCAGAAATCCCAGTGCCGCCGTCGCCGATGCCACCAGAAACGCGGCCCCGGTATCCGAGGCCGCCTCAATCGCCGTCGTCGCGATGCTCCGTGCCGCGTCTTCGTCGCCACGCAATGCCGCGATCTCCGCTTGCGTGCACCAGGCATGGACGAGCAGGTGCGTTCCGCCCATCTGTTCAGCTCGCTGGACGCTGTCTTCGGCGAGATCCGCTGCGGCTGTCAGATTTCCCAGCCACAAGTCGAACCTGGCGACGTAATTGGCCGCCCACAGCGTGTCGACCTCCGTCCCGTGGGCTAGAAAACGCTGGTGAATGGCGCGCATCTGGTCGCGCCCCACCTGCACCTCCCCGGCCACGGCAGCCATGACGGGCAGGGCTGCACTGGCCCGGAAGGTGGCCGCGGCGCCACTGCTGTGGTCTTCGATCTCCGCGGCCCAGCGCAAGGCCTTGCGGTCCACGCCCAGCCCGTACAGGAGACGCACATGCGCAGCAATCGTCAGGGCTTGGCTGCGAAGCGGCGCGATATCCAAGTCTTCCGCCTGTTCCACAGCGGTGTTCGCCAGTTCGACCGATCTCTTCATGTCCCCGATCAGCCCCGCCACCGGCACGAGCAGCAGCCTTGCCCGCAGCTGCAGAACGGGATGATCGGCGGCTTCAGCTACGGCCTTGGTGAGCAGCTCGGCGGCCGTCACCAGACTTTCGACATAGCCGGTGACAGCGGCAAGGAGCATCAGCGCCATGCATCGCAGCGGGTTCCCGGACGGCAGATCATCGAGAATGCACTGCAGATGCGAACGCGCCAGGGCCACCTCGCCGGATCGGAAATGCTGCTCTGCGGCCTGAATTCGACGGACCGGGTTGTCATCGCCGAGTTTGATCGCCAGCTCGATCAACTCGGCGGCCACCGCGGGGGCGCCTCGAGCCCGAGTAGCGGCGGCCGCTCCGTCCAGCGCCTGCAGCACTTCGGGGTCGGCGGTGGTGGCCGCCAGCGCCAGGTGCCGGGCCTTGACCTCGGGTTCGGTGACGATATTGCTGAGCCGGCGGTGCATGGCCCGGCGCTCCGACGGGCCGGCGGCGCTGTAGACGCCGGTGGCGAACAACGGATGACGGAACCGGATCCGGCTGCCGTCGATTCCGACGACCCCGCTCGCCGGTGCGGATTCGGCCACCTCGACTACGCGCTCGGGGCTGATGCCGGTGGCCAGGCTCACCCGCTCCACGGTCGGCGGTACGGAGCAGGCCGCGGCCAGCAACACCGCGCCGACTTCCGCATCAACCTGCCCGATGTGCTCGTGCACCAGCGTCGCCAGGCTGTCGGGCAGGCCGATCGCGGCTCTGTCGGGGTCCTCGACGATGAACCGCGCCAACTCGAGGGCGAAAAATGGGTTCCCACCGGACGTTTGGTGAATCCGGGTGACGGTGGGGCGGGGTAAGGTACGCCGCAGGCGTGCCGATATCAGCGCGTGCACTCCGCCCAACGTCAACGGGGTGATCCGTACGCGCTCGATCGACCCGGGAAGAGCAGGGCTAAGCCAACTCAAGTCGGCGACGTCTGTCTCGCCGGTTCGCAGGGCCAACAACAGACCGACCCGCCCGGTGAGCCGTCGTTCGGCGAACCCGATCACCATCTGGCTCGACATGTCCAGCCACTGAACGTCGTCGATGCACAGCAACACCGGGGTCTTCGAACTCAGCTTGCGGAGCACCGCCAGAAAGGCGGTGGCGACCATCCGCTCGTCGCTCGCCGGCCCGTCATCGCCGCCGAGCAGAATCCGGTCCACTGCCGCGCGCTGTCCGTCGGGCAGCTGCGCCAGCACCTCGGCCTCGACACCACCGAGCAGGTCAGCCACCGCGGCGTAGGCATAGCGGACCTCGGTCGGAGCGCCCGCCGCCGAGAGCACCTGGAAGCCCCGCTCGACCGCCGCGGCGGCCGCCCCCCATAGGAGTGTGGACTTTCCGATGCCAGCTTCGCCTTCGAGCAGCAGCGTGGCGGGTTCGGTCAGGGCCGCTTCCAGGAAAGCGCAGACGGCTGACATCTCAGCCTTTCGGTCCGCCAGACCCAGTCGCATGGCCACATTGTGGCAGGCGACACCCCGCTCGGTAGGTAGTTGCGAGCCGCCGGCAGCAAACCTGACCGCGCTGTTTCAGCAGTGTTTCCCGCCCGCCACGTATGTGACGGGTACCACAGTTCGGACCGACGGTATCCGGTACCGCCGGTATTGACATGTCTGGTCGCGGCTCCTAGTTTTTGAAGTCCGAGCGAGAAGGGATTCCGCGATGACCACTGCGGTGCGGCCGAGCGAACCGACCCGGGAGGAATTTGCCGAGCGGCTACTGAAGGGCTCGGTGAAGAAGTCCTACGCGCCGGTCGTCGACATCGACTGGAACGCCCCGCTGGAGGAGGACAGGTTCTTCCTGCCGCCACGGATGTGCACGCTCTACGGCACCCGCCTGTGGGAGTCCATGACCCGCGAGCAGCAGATCGAGATGTCACGCCAAGAGCTGGTCAACGTCCTGTCGGCCGGCATCTGGTTCGAAAACATCCTCAACCAGGCGCTGCTGCGCGACATAATGCACAAGAACCCCACCGCGCGCACCACCCAATACTCGTTGACCGAACTAGGCGACGAGACCCGTCACATGCTGATGTTCGGCAAGACCATCGACCGGATCGGCGGCGTACCGGTACGCCCGCGGCTGCACCAGCGCATCGCCATCAACGCGCTTCCGTTCCTGTTCCGCGGCAGCATCCTGTGGGGAGCAGCACTGGTCGGCGAGGAGATCTTCGACTCGCTGCAGCGCCAGATCCTCGACGATCCCGACCTGCAGCCGATCGTGCGGCGGGTGATGCGCATCCACGTCACCGAGGAAGCCCGCCACATTCAGTACGCCCGCGACGGTCTGCGGCGCAGGGTCCCGGCGATGCCCCGCTACCGCCGGATACTGCTGGCCAACCTGCAGGGCGTCGGCGGACCGTTCTACCGCCACCTGTTCACGCTGCCGGTCATTTACAACCGAGTCGGGCTGGACGGTCGCGAAGCTCGCCGCGTGGCGCGGGCCAACCCGCACTTCCAGGCGGCGTCCCGCTCGTCGTTCGCACCGCTGGCCGCGTTCTTCACCGAAGTCGGACTGATGGGCGGGCTGGCCCGGCGGATGTGGCGGCGGGCCGGATTCCTGTGAGCCGCAACGGCGTCATCGACGTGGTGGTGCTCGGCGACCCGGCGCCCCTGCACGGGTTGATCGACGGAGTTCGGGTGGTCGACGCGGCGAACGTGACCACCGGATTCGACAGCGGCACCGACACCTGGACGGTGACCACCTCCGACGGCGAAAAGCTGAGTGCCCGCGCGCTGATCGGCACCGCCGCCTCAACCGACGACGCCGTCGCCAGACATGGCGTCCCCAACCGATTTCAGATACCGGGCCCGCACACCCGCCGGCAGGCCCGCTATGTGGCTCGGCTCATCGATGCCCTCCGGCGCAGCGGGGCCAGCCGCATCGAGTCTCGCTCGCCACGGCTGCGGGTGCGCCCGCTGCTGCCGACCCGGGGGATCTCCCGGTTCTATCTCACTGGGTGCGGTGGCGTTGATTTGGAGAACGCAGAAACCTACGACGGCCCAGCGATTCTCACCCACAACGGCGAGGATTACCCGACGCAAGTCCGGCTGACCGGGCATTTCGATCCGGTTGATGGCCAATACCATTGGCAGGGAATGCTTTTCAATGACCTTCCCGGGGCGAGTGTCACCGGCTCGAAGGTCAGCATCCGGATCGGCGAGCACACCGCCGAAGGGCGCGTCGCCGAGCGGACACCGTGGGGCACGCTGACCGTGGTCGGCGCCGCCGGATATCCGCCGTATCCCTTGGCGGATGTCGAGGTCGCGATGCCGCCGCGGATGTGAACGCAGTCCCCACTCGGGCCGGGCAGGGCCAGTCTGCTATGCAGAGAACAGCGCCCCACCACCGAAAGACCGAGGAGACGACGTGCGGTTCACTTACGCCGAAGCGATGACCGACCCGAGCTATTACATTCCGCTCGCCAAGGCCGCCGAGGCCGCTGGGTACCACAGCATGACGATCCCCGACAGCATCGCCTACCCGTTCGAATCTGACTCGAAATACCCCTACACCCCCGACGGCAACCGGGAATTCCTCGACGGCAAGGCCTTCATCGAGACCTTCGTCTTGATCGCGGCACTGGGCGCAGTCACCAGCACGCTGCGTTTCACCCCGTTCGTGGTCAAGTTGCCGATCCGCCCGCCGGCCTTGGTCGCCAAGCAGGCCGGCTCGCTGGCCGCGATGATCAACAACCGGCTGGCACTGGGCGTGGGCACCAGCCCGTGGCCGGAGGACTACGAATTGATGGGGGTGCCGTTCGCCCGGCGCGGTAAGCGGATGGACGAGTGCATCGAGATCATCCGGGGCCTGACCACCGGCGACTACTTCGAGTTCCACGGCGAGTTCTATGACATCCCCAAGACCAAGATGACCCCGGCCCCGTCGCAGCCGATCCCGATCCTGATCGGCGGCCATGCCGAAGCCGCGCTGCGGCGCGCGGCCCGGCACGACGGCTGGATGCACGGCGGCGGCGACCCGGCCGAGCTCGACGGGCTCATCACCCGGCTCAAGCAGCTCCGCGAGGAAGAGGGTCGCGCCGATGACCCGTTCGAGATCCACGTGATCTCGGTCGACGGATTCACCCTCGATGGCATCAGGCGGCTGGAGGACAAAGGCGTCACCGACGTCATCGTCGGCTTCCGGGTGCCCTACATCCTCGGGCCCGACACCGAGCCGCTGGAGAACAAGATCCGCAACCTGGAGAGGTTCGCCGAGCACGTCATCGCCAAGGCGGGGTGACACCGGTCATGTCTTGACCCCCAGGTGCGCACCCTCACCGTTTTGCCCTGCCGAATCGGGATCAATTTCGCCGCCACCGGCGTTGACCCCTATGTGCGCTGACCGTCCACCCACATCGGTCAGGTACTGCAGTTCTCGTTGCGTGACCTGCAGGGGGTAATCACACATGAAGACACAAAAGTATTCACCGGTCGAGCCACGAATCGGCCATGGCGACCACCAGCGGGTTATCCGCCTGCTTCGCGCCGCCGCAGCTGAGGCCGGGCAGAGCGACGCCCGGCGTCAGTGGATTCGCGCCGCGACGCAATGTTGATCGGGCTCCCCCGGAATTTGTCAAGGCGTTTGAGTCCATCAGGTGTTAGGCGGCTGTTGTGTCGGCCTCCTGGGCTGGCTGGTTGATCCAGACGGTGTCGGGCAGGTCGAGGATCTTCGGCGCACGGTTGGTACCGAAGCGGTGCGGGTGTCGGATACGGGCGTCGGCGAGCACGGCTCGCCGGTCGGCAGCCTTGTCGGCGGCCAGCCCGAAGTGCACGTCGGCAGGCGTGTGTAGCCCGATCCCGGTATGACGATGC